>JASHWA010000538.1 GCA_030044325.1 Bryobacteraceae bacterium | reverse complement strand
CGCACCAGCTTGTTTCCCGGATCCATCTGGATGTCGTAATAAGACCGCGTGGCGCCCTTGGGAAGTCCCGCCCACAAAAGCTGCGCTCCATACCCGAAATATCCGGGACCAGCCGCGATCAGCCAGATCAGCGCCGCCCCCGCCGCGCCCGCCGACGTCGCGAATCCGAAAATCGATTTGGGCGGCGCCACCTTCGCCGGTTGCGTCCGCTCGGCGACCGAAGCCGTATCGCCCGCCAGCAGATCGACGAAAGCATCCGGACGGTCGCTGCGCTCCACAAAGGTCAGCAGCCGCTCCTGAAACTCGGGAAACGCGTTCTCCGCGCGTTTCGCCGCGCGCCGCGCGTTCAGCCGCACCAGCGGGATCACCAGCGCGAATCCCACCGACACCGCCAGCGCGATGAACAGAATCACCCTCGCGACAATCATGCTGGTGGTCGAAAAGGCGAACGCGTTGGTTACCAGCACCATCGCGATGGTCACGCCCAACGCCACCCCCGCCGCGACGGCGACACCCTTCGACACCGCCAGCCACCGAAGCCGCGTTTCCAGTCCGCGCAGATAGTGATTTAATTGTTCGCGCGTATTCATGCCGCTTCCTTTCGCGCCTCCTCGGAGGGCGGCCGCAAATACCGGTCCGCTACAACCGATTCGGCCATCGCTACTCCTAACAATATCAGCAACACGATGGGCCAAATGCCCCACGGCTTTTTCTGGTCCGTCCCCGTGGCCGATGCGTTTGGCGACGTTTCATCGCTCTCGCCCGTCGCGCGCCACAGATCCAGCGTTTCTTTCGGGATCACGTTCAAATCCGACTCGCGACGGTCGGCGTGCGCGGCGATCAGGCTGCGCCGCCCGCCCGCGGTCTTCAACTCGAAAAATCCTTCGTTGCGCAGCTCGAAATTCTTCGCCGACGCCGCCTCGGCCAGCGTCAGCAGCGGCTTTCCGTCCGGCCCCAGAACTTCCGCCGCCGATCCCTCTTTGTCCGTCGAGCGCAATTCCACATACGAATCCACCGTCAGGTTCACCGGCTGCTCCGCTCCGCCCCCGCTCAGATACGCCGCCGATTGCTGCACGAACGGCACCCACGCCGCGTGCAGCGGCAGATCGTTCGAAATCTTGTCGAACGTCGAAGCGAACACCAGCACCTTGCCTTCGCCGATCGCGCGCTCGACCACCAGCGGCGTTCCGTCTTCGAGCCTCGCCAGCACCGTCGCCTTCGCCGGATGCATGCGCATCACCTGGTAAAATTTCACGCCGTCGAAGCGTTCCACGTTGTGCAGCGCCGGATGTCCCGCGTCGAGCTCGGTCACGCTCAGAAATTCGCGTCCCGCGTAAGCCGATCCGTCGAGCGGCTCGTCGATCACCGGAACCCTCGGCGACGCGGCCGACGCCGGACCGAGAGCGATCAACATCGCTCCGCCCGCGCTCACGTATTTCCGCAGCGAATCCTCGAACCCCGGCGGCAGCGCCCCCACGTTCGACAGCACGATCAGCGCATAATGCGAAAGTTGAACGTTGGCGGCCTGCTCCGCGCGCATCTCTTCCACCTGAAACGCTGCGTCCGGCGACGCTTCAAGCGCATCGCGATAGAAAAGCTGCGCATCGCCGCGCCCGTCGTCGAGGAACAAAACTTTTTTGGGATCCGTGCGCTCCACCGCGAACGGGAAGCGATCGTCGGCTGCCAGAATATCGCCCGAATCGATCTTCACTTCGCCGCGGCTGAACCCGTACGGAGCATCCAGGCCCACGAATTCCACCTGCGCCCGCCCGTTTTCGGGAACGTCCACCGTCTTGGTACCGAGCGTTTTTCCGTTCAGCGCCAGCGTGACGGTTTTTTTGATCGAAGCGTGCGTCGGCTCCGCCGCATAAACCACCCCGATCAGATTTCGTGAATGTTCCGGTCCGGTTTCCGTCACGCCGAAGCCCGCAATCGTCGCCTGAATGTGGACTTTTTTGACATCGTAAATGCGCCGCGGCGCAATCACGTTCTCGACCGCGAAATTCGGCGCCGCCTGCCCGATCTGGTGCGGCACCAGCGTGGTTCCCGCGTCCAGCCGCAGATCCGTGAACCCCGGCGGCATCGCCGTTTTTTGCAGATCGCTCGCCAGGTGCAGCTCGATCGGCATCTTCACCGATTCGGAAAGGGTGCGCGCGTAGCGCGCCAGCTCGCCGAACGACGCCCGGCTGTCGGTCGGCTCGATGGAGCTCACCGCCGCGCGCAAGGCCGCTGCATCGGTGGTCGGCTGCGTCAAGGTCTGTACGTTCGACCCGAGTGCGATCACCTGCGCCTGCTCGCCCGGTTTCACTTTCGACAAAACGTCCAGCGCCTCCGCTTTCGCCTGCGCCAGCCGGTCGCCCGCGCGCATGCTGAAGGAATGATCCACCGCGACCACGGTCAGTTTTTTCGAATCCACCGCCGACGCCGCGCGCTTGATGAACGGATTGGCGAACAACAGCGCCAATAAAATCAGCATCGCCGCCCGAAGAGCGAACAGCAGCAGATATTCCAGGCGCCGGTGCTTCACCGAGCTCTGCTCGCGCTTCTCGAACAGCATCAGCGATGGGAACAGGCGCGGATCGGTCTTATGGCGCTTTAA
>JASHWA010000537.1 GCA_030044325.1 Bryobacteraceae bacterium | reverse complement strand
GGCCTTCACCGTGGTCGAACCCACGTCGAGGCCGACCATGAACTTGTTCTGATGGTCGTGTGGCTTCAGGTGTTCTTGCGGCTTTTGCTCGGTGGGGCATACGAACTGGGGTTGCTTTGGCTGGTCGTGATGCGCGTGCTGATGATCGTGCATTCCGTCCTCTTTCGATAACGTGGAGGTCCGATTCCTATTTCAATTGCCGGTCTCACTTCTCAGTCGCCGCTGGCTGCGGCGGGTACGGCAACCGCAACGCGCGAGCGCTTACGGAAGCGCGTGTCTTTGTTAATGCGATCGCTCACATGCAGGATGAATTGCGCCGCGGTGCCCGCAACTCCTTCGCGATGCGGCACGTGATAGAACGGCCGCTTCAGTTCGGGATGCTCGTCGATGTAAGCGCGAATTTCCTGCAGCGACTTGCCGGTAGATTTCAGGCACTGCTCAAATTCGGCCTTGGCTTTGACCTTGGCTTCGCCCAGCGCCATCTGCACGCGGCTGTGAGCGTTGACTTCGCCTTCGCCCGAAGTTTCGATCGGCAGGAAAATCATGTCCGAAAATCGATTGGTGACCGCGGATTGAACGCCGTCGGATTGGCACGACGGCATGCATCCGAATGGTTTTAGCGCCAGCACCATGTGGCACAACTGGTTGGCACTGTAGTACACATTCTTGCCGACTTCCATATATCCTTCGCCGCCGCGCGTCAGCCGATGGTAATAAGGATGAGCCAGGCTCGACAGCTCTTCCTGGGGCAGGAGGCGATGCGCGATTCCTCCCAGTTTGCGTGCCGTGCGGTGATAGAAGTACGTCCACAGCGTCTCTCCGAGGTCAAGCATCAGCGTTTTTTTGCGGAGGTTGATCGTTCCCGAATCGACGCATCTGCGTGACTCCGCTCGTAAACGCGCCATGTGGAGCATGTAAGTGATCCAGGTAGCGATCGGTTCCACGATTACCTGCGCTCCTTCGCTTTCAAGAAAAGGAAAGATTCGGAAATTGCCGTCGCCTTCCGCAATCTGTGCCCAGAACTCGCCGGTGACTTTCACCACCGGCTTGACTGCCAGCCGATCGATCTCGATCGAGTTGATCCGTTCGCGGCATGCCGCGAGCGTATCGACGAATTCCTTGCCGTAAAGGTGATCGTAGATTTTCGCGATAATGCTGATCGTGTTTCGCAGCCGGTTCCGGTTTGCCGCGAACTTGGTCAACCAATGCGGCCCGTCACGCATGAATTCGAACGGCGTGCGGTCCCGCAGCATGCGCGACAGTTCATGCATTGCGTTCTGAAACACGCGGTCCGTTTCGCCTGCATTTACCTCGAATGGCCGGATCTGGTAGATCAGATCGTGCATCACGTCGCCCAGGTGGAGCGCGTTAAGCATGCCCATCCCGAAGTTGAGGGTGAATTTCAGTCCCGGCTCACCCGAGGCGGCCTTGATCCCGTCGCTTTGCTGAAACAGAAGGATGCGGAATCCTTCGAACCCCGCGTTTTGCAGGGCATAACGGAACTCCGCTTCATACATCCCGAAGCGGCACGGTCCGCAGGAG
Organism: Bryobacteraceae bacterium; assembly: GCA_030044325.1. Taxonomy (GTDB): domain Bacteria; phylum Acidobacteriota; class Terriglobia; order Bryobacterales; family Bryobacteraceae; genus Palsa-187. The sequence continues at coordinate 13,722 of JASHWA010000537.1, read as the reverse complement.
CTCGCCGTGAAGAACACGTAATGATCGACGATTTCACGCCGGCTCATTCCGCGCTTTTCGAGGGCTTGCAGGTATTGAATCAGGCTCCCGACGGTGAAATGCGCGGGATTGCACTGCCCGTGGTTGCCGAACTGTCTTCCGAGCTGAAATGCAGCCGCGTCGGGATTGGGAAGCGTTTCGCAGCGGTATCCGTTGCCCAGAAAAACGGCGCGAATCAGAGCTTCATGTTTCGAGGTCAGCCCGCCGAACAGGATCGTGACGTTGTCGCGCTCTTCGGCGAGGAACGGCCGTTCCTGCGGCCTGCGGAAGTGGCGAATCTCTTCGAGTCCTGATTCATGCCGAAGCCGGACGCGTTCGTCGGCCACGAGCTGGCGAATCTTGTCTTCTACGGGGCTCATCGCGGTTCCCGCGCGTTGCGCCCGCCGGCTGGAGGTTCGCCGCGGGTTTCGATCCGATAACCCGAATAACGGACTTCCAAAGTGCTCGTGCCCGCGACGACGATCTCGGATTCGGATTCGACCGAAGCCGGGAGCCAGAAAGGACCGTGCTTTTCATACCGCCGAACGAAGCGAACCTGCTTGGTCCAGATCGAGGGATTTTTCGCGGGATTCCCCTCCATGCGAACGATCGCGAAATCATCCTGGGCGACCCAGATCTGGCCGCGCATAAGATATTTTTTTGCGCTCTTGGGCGTAACCTCGAGCACGAAACAAGTGTAGCCATCAACCTGCGCGATGCCTGAAAGACGAAAGCTGTAGTTCTCAGGCGTGATGTGAGTCTGGTCGCGATTTTCGTGGCGCACCGAATCCAGTTCCGCCTCGATCAGTTTGTCGATCACCTTGCGCCGCACCAGCGGCGAGCCGTCTTCGGCGATGACCTTCAGTTCTTTTTGATCCGGCGGAGCGAAGGATTCCTGCACCGAAACCTCGGCGTGTTTTGAGAACTTGCGGTTCTCGGCGACGTACTGGCGCTCGGCGATATACCCGCGCAGCATACTCGCACGCACTTTGTCCATCTCGACCAGCCGTCGTACGATATCGTCCACGGAAAGATCCGTCGATGCGACATCCGCGGCCCCGGCAACCGATGAGAGCAATGCCAGTATGGCTAACAGATTCATTCGAAGCTCCCGCTGACGCCCTGAAAACCTCTCTTCAGCTCCTTTGCCAGATAGCGGATCACGCGGCCGTCGTCGTAGCAATGCGCCAGAACGTGATTCAGGGTCGAGAAACAATTCAGCTCGCAGGACGCCTTCATTTGCCGCAATTGTTGAGGTTCGAAATGAGGGTTTCCGACCGAGCCCCAATCGAGCGTTGCCGAATACATCGGAAAACACGGCGCGAGCGTTCCATCCACGCGAATAACCTGCGAATTTTGCCCGGCACGGCAGCTCCACGGCTCGTGGCTGCCGCGAACAAAATTCTTCATTTCGCTCAGACGCCGGATCGGATTCACCATCTTGTATCCCGCCCGATTCTTCTCGATGAGCCAGTCGAGCAGCTCCGCGACTCGCGGCTGATCCTCATCGCGAATGTAGGTCTCATTGTCTTCGAGGTGCTTAAAATGTATCCGTACTGCTTTTTCACCAGATAATCGAAATGGCGGCGGATGGGAACCAACGCCTTGGGCAAGCGTGGCTTCTGGTCGTAGCAATCAACGGCGAGATTTACGGTGGCCACGCCGGCGTCGGCAAGCCAGTCAATGACCTCAGGGCGCAGCAGGCGGCCATTCGTAGGCAGATACACAAAGAAGCCCTTCTCGGCCCCGTAGGAAATCACCTTGTGCACGAACTGCGGTCGCAGCAGAGGTTCGCCGCCCATCGGTGCCAGAACGCCCGCGCCATTATCGTAAAGCCAGTCGATGGATCTGCGCGCCACATCCTCCGTCATCCCTTTGACGCGATTGTCGTATGCCCAACAGTAATGGCAATCAAGGTTGCATTTGTACTCGGTGAACAGGTAGGCGACGATCGGATGAAAATCTCCGGGCAATACGCGCGATCGAATGTAGGGGAATAACCACCCTCGCATTACCCGGTAAATCAGCGGAACGCCCCAGTGGCGGCGAGCCGGCGGGACATGGGGTTGATCGAAGAAATCAGGCGAATTCGTAAGTAGCTCAGGATGTTCGGGAAAATTAGGATTGGGGAGAAGCTCCGCAATCGAAGATGGAGATAGCGACGACATATGACTCCGATGTCGAACCGACGTTCGGCATTCTTCAAAGTCAGAGTTTGCTAACTGTTAAGCAACGGGCGTGCCATCGTTGCTGGACCGTCATCGCTGAACGATGGTTTCGCTGAACCATCGCCATCGAACGACTCAAACGCGCAGGCTGCTGCGCGTTATCTGCGTGATTTCGCGCGATGGAACGACCGTCTGGGTACTCTCTTCCGCGAAAACTTCCGAGCCGCTCAAAATAAATCGGGCGACCACACCCATCATTTGAGCACTGCCACCCAGAGTTTTGAAAGACGAAAGCAGCTCAAGGTATACGAATTACTGAAGTTCGTGCCGGTCTTCGAATTGCGGGAAGGATTCTTCTGAGGCCGTAAGAAGTTATGCGCATTCATCATCTGCTACCCGTTCTGGTTCCGCTCACGCTGCTATTTGGACAAACCGCCATCGACGGCAACTGGCCGCGCGAGCTCGATACGGGCAGCATTCATTTAGTCATCTACCAGCCTCAGGTCGACCGCTGGGAAGGCAACCGGATCGAATCTCGATCCGCTGTAATCGTCACGCGACGCGGAGATCCCACACAGATCTTCGGCACCGTCTCGATTCAGGCAAGAACGGAAGTCGATCGTGAAACGAGGCTGGTGTATTTCGAAGATATCTCCATCAAGCGGGCCGATTTTCCATCGGCTACTTCACTCGAACCCACGCTGCTCAAGGCAATCCGTGAAAGTGCCAAGGACTGGCCGAAAACGGTATCCCTAGACCGGCTGCTCGCCGATCTTTCCATTACTCAAGCCGAAATCAAAGCCGAATCGGTGCGATTGAAGAACGAACCGCCGAGAATCATTTTCAGCAAAACGCCGGCGGTGCTGATTCTGATCGACGGCGAACCGGTGTATCGCGCGGTGGAAGGCACGCCGTACACGCGCATCGTAAATACTCCTGCGCTGATGCTGTTCGATTCGAGCGCGGGCACGATTTATCTGGATGGCGGAAATTGGTGGATGACGGCGCCGTCTCTGAACGGCCCGTGGACCGCCGCGACGAATCCGTCGCAGGATCTGGGTGCGATCAAACAGCAATTGACGGAAGCGGAAGAGAAAGAGCCTTCCGAGGCGCCGGCGGCGCCCGTGGGCAAACCTCCCGCGGTATACGTCAGCACCACTCCCGCCGAGTTGCTGATCACCCGCGGCGAGCCCACATACGCTCCGATTCCAAAGACAAGTCTTCTCTACGTCACCAATTCCAATAACGACATCTTTATCGATACGAAGACGCAGCAATATTTCGTGCTACTGGCTGGCCGCTGGTTTCGCTCCCAGTCGCTTGAAGGCTCGTGGGAATGGGTTGCTGGCGAGCAACTCCCCAAAGATTTCAGCAAGATTTCGCCCGACAGCATTAAAGGCCACGTGCTCGCGTCCGTTCCCGGAACCGAGCAGGCGCGCGAAGCGGTCATCGCCAATGGCATTCCGCAGACGGCGACCGTCCGCCGCAGCGAGGCGAAACTCGAGGTTCACTACGACGGCGATCCGCAGTTCCGGCCGATCGAAGGCACGTCGATGGAGTACGTGATCAATACGTCTTCGGAAGTAATCCACGCCGCGCGAATCGCGCCTGGATTCGCGGAAATGTAAATGCGTACAGTCACTGGCAAGGGAACGCCGTAGTCGCGCGCGAATTCCGGCAGCCCGCAGCCGCCGAGGCGGGCCGCGCGGCGCGTCCGGATCTGTACGCGGGCCACAACGGCGAGGTTTACGAGCATCGTTCCGATGGGTGGTATCAACACAACAACGCGGGTCAATGGCAGAAGATGCAGGGGAATCAGCAAGCCCAGCAGCAACTGGAGCAGCAGCGCGGTTCCCGTTCGTTAGGCCAGCAACGGCAGGGCGAGTTTCAGAATCGCGGCCAATCGCCGGGGATTCCGAGAACAGTCGCGCCGTCGATGCCTTCCCGCGGAGGACGAGGACGCGATTGAATCGCGGTTATCGTGTACAGGAAGGTCGAAGGGCACGCTAATTGCTGAACGATTATGTCTCCGGCAGTGTTATAGGAGTGTGTTGAAGAAGGGGACAGACTACTCTGTCCTCAATCCGAAGTCGCCGGTCCGGTTTGACAGCGCTGGGCGTGGACAGGGCGGTCTGTCCCCTTTTTCAACAAAACTCATAGAGGAGCGAATTTATGAAATCAAAGAAGAGGAAAACGCCGCAGGCGGTCACGCTGTTGACGAGGATCGAGAATGTACTGGCGGAAGTTCTTGATGACCTTTCGGTCATCGAAAAGACCGTCGAAAAGGGCGTCCGGAGTCTGCTTGTTTCAGCAGAGGCTTCCGTCTCCCAAGCCAGGGACCTTATCAACCCTGCTCCGTCTCCCGCAGTTCGGCACAAAGCGGCTAGGAAGCACCACGTGGCGAAGAGCGCAGCGAAACGACCGGTAAAGGCCAGGAAGCTTTCCGCCGTCACCGCTCACTGAAACGCTGGCGTTGTCGAGATAGAAGAGGAGATGTTTATGGGATCAAGCGTGAAGTGGTTACTTGCGATCGGTGCTGGAGTAGCCGGCGGCTGGGCGATCCGGAGTCTCTCCGATTCGCCTGAAGGCGCCGGCGTGAAGCTTCTGGAGATGGGCATCAAGGCAAAAGACCGCATCTCCGGCTGGGCGGCCGTTGAGCGCGAGCGTCTGGATGACATGCTGGCAGAAGCTCACGCCAATATCGCGCGCGAGAGCGCAGCCGCCAACAAGCCCGGACACGAGTACAAGCGCGGCGCCCGCCTGGTGCGGCGCGAGAGCGAGTTGAAGCAGTCTGTTGTTTGAGAAACTCCCAGGCGACGGCTCGTAAGCTGTTCTGGCGATTCCGGTACTACGCGCGATCTGACGATCGCGCCTCAAGCGGCGGCTTATGAGGCGCGGCCGTAAGGCGGCGCGTTCGAACAGCCTACTAGATCCGACCAGACTGGAATTCCTAGGGGGACAGTATGCGCACTCATTCCCGGACAGATACGCAAGGTTCGCCGGTCGAGCCAGATAAGACCGACATCGTGAGCCACGGCGCCTTCGAAAACGAGCCGCCCGAGCACCTGGATGAAGCGTTGCGCCTGGTGCATCATCATGCCGGATATGTGCGCATTCGAGCCGGCGCGTTCCTCCATCAGGACGCGGCCGGCCCGCTGCTGACGGCGGCGCGCTCCGCGGCCGAGGCAGTGCCCGGATTTCGCTCCTGGTCGTTCAACCCCAAGACTGGCAGCGTCGTGATTGAATACGACCCTGCGAAGCTTGAGGCTGACGATCTTCTCAAGCACGTCGCAAAATGCGCGGGATTCCGCGGCGTGGAAGTCGCAACGCGAACCAAAATGAATCGCCAGGAAGTGGTGAGCCGGTTCCTCGATACCATGGAGGGCATCAATCGGGGCTTCGATCAACTGACGGGCGGGCGCGCGGACTTGCGGGAATTGACGCCCGTCGCACTCGCCGCAGTGTCCATCGTGTCCTTCATACTCAACCAGAATCGCGGGCGGCTGCCGGAGTGGAGCAGCGCGCTGTACCACAGCTATCGTGTTTTCATGCATTGGCACCGGCCCGAAGTCCGGACGCGCGAAAGAATCGGCCGCCAGGAAGACGAGCGTGCCGCCTCCGCTGAAAAGATCCTCGACTGAGCATAGCGACCCACAACTGCGCCGCTCGACCCAAAATAAACCCATTCGCCCCACCATGCCTGGGGAGCTTCCTGCCACTTCTTCAACTTCTTCGGATCATGATATTTAGCGTCCACCAGAATCAGCGGGTGACGGCAATCACGGCATACTTATTGCCCGTAAATATACGGACAGCCAAGAGCTGTCGATTCGAAGCTGAAAGGAGGTTGATATGACCAAGGCGAGAGCGGGGAAAAAAAGGGTAGCGCCTGTGCACCACGCGACGGCCAAGGTCGAAAAAGACGGGCTCGCGATGGTCGCAACGTATTTGCCGGAAGGTTCGGCAGAGCGCAAGGTCGCGACTGTTGGAGCGGCAGTGGCTGGCGCCCTCCTGGCGGCAGCAGTACTGGGCGTGGGCCCGGCAGCGCTTGCTGGCGCGGCCGGATACCTCGTGTACCAGGAGACTGCTCACTAACCAAAGACGCCTTCGCAGGCGAGACATCGCTATAAGACGAAGACCGCATTTTTACGACGGGCGCGCGCGTGGGGAACGCATCGTGCGTGAAGCGCGCGCTCTTCATGAAGCTCGCGAGATCGAGGATGCCATGCCGGATATTGAGCTAGTCAGACCCTATTCGCTGCCGGTCGCTGTTGCGAAGGCTCGCGTGCAGGAAACGGCCGACGAGCTGGCAGCCGAGTATCACCTGCGCAGCCGATGGCACGGCGATACGCTCCGCTTTGACCGCACAGGTCTGCATGGCGAGATCCATGTCACCAATTCGGAGATCCAGCTTCACGTACACCTCAGCCTTCCACTGCGGCCGCTTCGAGCGAAACTCACTGCCCGGATCGAGGACAAATTCCGCAGACTGTTTCCAGAAGCACACAAAACCCGCCACAAGGCCGCGCCTGCCGCTCGATGAGCGGAGAGCCTCCTGAGGACCGTCATTGGCAGCGGAGATGCACTAACAGTCTGGCTAGGAGAGAATCGTGGCAGTTCCCGCACCACTCACGCAATCCGGCAATCATGGCTCCAAACATGGCTCAATGTCTGGCGAATTGCAGGTCCTCAACAAGCGGCGCGGAGACAAGGGACGCGGAAGCATCTGCGTCGCTGGAGTGCGCCCAGGTTCGGCCGAGGCGGCATCTCTCGAACAATGGCTCACCGGGCGCATCGACGTGGTGGCTTTCGAGCAGCACGCGGCAACCGGCGCTTTCTACATCGACTACGACGACGGCATTGCCCTGCCAGGCCGGTTCCTTCGCGCTCTGCGCGACAAGATCTACACGCTGAACCGCCCCGCTCCCGAGCCATTCGACGTCATCCCGGTGCACTCGATGAAAGGACGCGTCCGTCTGCGTGTAACCGGCATCGGCGAACGCGAGCTGGCCACGCTGACCATGCTCGCCGGCGGACTCCCGGGAGTGCAAAGCACCAAGCACATCCGCGGCGGTCGCACCATGCTGGTGAATTACGACCCTGAAAAGGTCACCGAGAGGTTCATTGTCGCGGGCCTTTTGAAGAGCGATCCCGCGGAATGGGCTCGCGATTGGCACGAGCCGACGCCCACTCGCTGGCTGGCCGCACTGTCCGGCACCTCCACGCTTTTGGCGTGTCTGGGCGGAGTAGCTCCCTTCCCGTGGCTCGCCGTCGCGGTCATGCTGAACACCATCCGGCCGCTGGGCCGCAGCATCGCCGCACTCGAGCAAGGACAGATCAGCATCGATCTTCTGGACGTGGCTGCGACCTTCGCCGCACTCGCCACGCGCCGGCCGATCACCGCCGCGTTCGTGATCTGGATGGTCGGCGTGGGGGATTTCCTGCTGGACCTCTCCGCGAATAACGCGCGTTCCGCGCTTTCGATGTTGATGCGCCGCAAAGAGCCCCAGGCGCTGCGCGTTTTTCCCGAGGGCAAAATCAGTACAGTGCTGGTTGGCGATCTGAAGGCAGGCGATCACTTCCTGGTCCACACCGGCCACAGCGTGAGCACCGATGGCATCGTAGTTTCGGGCGTAGCGGAAGTGGACGCGAAGGACCTCACCGGCGAATCGCGCCTGCTTGCCAAGAAAGCCGGCGATCCCGTGTTCGCTTCCACGCTGGTGGTCGCGGGCGAAATCATCGTCGAGGTCGACCGTTCCGGCAAAAATACCGAAGCCGCGCGGATTGAGCAGATTCTCAACACCGTCGGATCGAAGCCGCTGACGTTGCAGCGGGAGGCGCTGGACATCGGGAGCAAGCTGGTTCTTCCCACCTTCGGCGTCGCCGGGCTGGCCGCCGCGCTGTCCGGGGATGTCACTCGCGGCGTGTGCGTTCTCATCACGGACTTCGGGACAGGTTTTCGCATCGCGGTCCCGACCACCGCGCTCACCGCCATGACGCTCGCGGCGCGCGAAGGCGTATTGATCAAGGGCGCCCAATACCTGGAGCGGCTCGCGAAAACCGACGTCATCGTTTTCGACAAGACCGGCACGCTCACCAGCGGCGTGCCTGAAGTCATCGAAGTGGTGACGGTCCGAGGCATGCGGGAATCGACCCTCATCCACTGGTGCGCTTCCGCCGAGGCGCGGCACGATCATCCCGTCGCCACCGCGCTCAAATCCTACGCGAAAGAACACGGCGTTCCCATCGTCGAGCCGGAGCTCGGAAGCGAGGAGTACGCTGTTGGATTGGGACTGTCGGCGCGAGTCGAAGGCCACCGTGTCCTGGTCGGCCGCGCGAGCTGGATCGAGAGCCTCAGCCTCAAGATCCGCGCCTCATTCAAGAAGCGTCTCGTGCGCTTCGAAAAAAGCAGCCATTCGACGCTGTGCGTCGCGATCGACGACGAAGTGGTCGGGCTGATTTGTTACTCGGACGGCACTCGCAGTGAAAGTGCGGCCATTGTGCGGCGCCTGCAGGATGAGGGACGCCGCAAAGTGGTGCTGCTTTCAGGCGACAACCCGGAAGTGGTGAAACATCTCGCGCGCTCGGTGGGCATCGATGAAGCCGTCGGCGGGCTCCTTCCACATCAGAAAGCCGAGTATGTAAAGCGCTTGCAGCAGGCGGGCAGCGTGGTTGCCATGGTCGGGGATGGCATTAACGACGCGCCGGCCCTGGTCGCGGCCGACGTCGGAATTTCCGTCGCGGGAAGCACGGACATCGCGCTGGAGACCGCCGACGTGGTGCTGCTCGAAGGCGGACTGGCGCGCCTCGAAAAGGCGTTTCGCATCGGTGACCAGGCCATTTCGAGCGTTCGTCAGAGCCTGGGCATCATCGTCGTGCCCAACGCGATCGCGATCGCTCTGGGTGCGCTCGGGCTCATTGGTCCCCCGCTGGCCGCGGTGATCAACAACGGAGCCACCGTGCTGGCGGTGCTGGTGGGAACGTTTCCGCTGTGGAAGATGCCGGAGCGCAATCGCCGTGCGCCGCTTTTGCTCGAACCGGCGCCCGCGAAAGAGGTGAGCACCGCATGATCCCGATGGCTCTCACTACGTTTCGCGTCTTCCTGCTCCTGACGTCCTTTCCGGAGACCGGGAAGCACCTGACTCGACTGGTCAAAGCCGCGCTCGACTGGTGGTCGGGAAAGAAGATCGCAGTCATCGGTCCGACGGCCAGTGGTAAAGACAGCTTCCTCGCACGGCTGCAGAACCAGGAAATCCCGCGAACTCACTCCAACTCGACCATGGGCGAGATCGTCAAATCCTTCCCCGTGAAGCTTGCGCTTTCCACTCGCCAAGTGATCGATATCACCTGCAACGGCGTGATCAACATCGGCGGCGAAACGGATTATCGCGATGACCCGTCGGGATGGCTTGCCGTCTGCCGGGATGCCGACGTGGTCTTTTACATGATGACGGTCAACGATCTGGCTCAGAAAAAATTCCTGAAAGGCCGAAGGATTCGCCAGGATCTCGACTGGCTTCTCAGCGCGATGCCGCACCTGAAGCCGGGCGCGCTGATTCACATCCTGATCAATAAAATCGACCTGGAGATCGAGAGTCATACCGACTATCGAGCTTTGGGCGAGGAGTTGACGCAGGAGCTGGCCGCGCTCGACCGGACGGTCAGGAGCGTGCTGCACCCGTACGAAGCGAGCTACACCGGCGCGACGTTGATTTCCATGAAGAACAAACAGATCTACACGCGCGCGATCAATCTCGTTTTTCGCGCGGTGTATTCCGCGTTCCATGAGACCGTCAAGCGCCGGAAGGCAGGGTGATCACCATGCGAAAATCGCGCGCAAGCGAACAATCGCGGCTGGGAGTCGAGACTGGAGTGATGATATGGCGTTCCAACTGAAGCCGAATGAGCCGGTGGGTGCGGGCATCACGCGAAACGTGCGCCGGCAACTCGAAAAGGCGCTCAAATACGTTGCTCCCAAGCAGAACCGGAAGGAGAACGTGCCGGAAAACGAAGCTGTCTTCGAGATCCGCAAGTGCTTCAAGAGAATTCGCGCCGCTCTCCGGCTGGTGCGGGAAGAGCTCGGCGACGATCTCTACCACGAGGAGAACCGGTGTTTTCGCGATGCCGCGCGGCCGCTCACCGAGATCCGCGATGCGCACGTTCTGGTCGAGGCCGCGAACAAACTCCGCGAGCAGTACCCCGCAGCGATCGAGCCGGCTGTATTTTCGAAGATTCACGAAGCGCTGGTCAATAACCAGCGTGAAGTCACCCGCCGTGTGCTCGATCGGGATAAGGCGTTTCTGAAAGTGGCAGGCGTCGCTACGCGCGCTTTGGCCCGGCTTCCCGATTGGGGTCTCCATCGTGACGGCTGGACGGCGCTTGAAACCGGTCTCCGCCATGTATACCGGATAGGTCATCGCGCACTCGCCCTGGCGGAGGAAAACCCCATTGTCGAAGATCTGCACGAGTTGCGTAAACAGGCCAAGTATCTTTGGCATGACCTGCAACTTCTCGAGCTTTCCCTGTCTCGCGGTGAAAAGGAGCTGGTGGATCAGGCTCACAGGCTGTCGACACTTCTGGGTGAAGATCACGATCTGGCCGTACTTCGGCAAACACTCGCCGCGGATCCGCTCAGCTTCGGCGGCCATAGCGCCCTCAAAGGCATCGTGCTGGTTATCGATCGCCGCCGCCAGGAGCTCGAAGGGCAGGCGCTCGCTCTTGCGCGCCAGATCTATAGAGAACCTCCCAAGATCTTCGCAGCCCGAATCGAAGCTTCGATGAGCCCGCAGGAGGTCACATGAAAGGCGCCCAATCCAAGGACGTAGTCAAGAAGCTGACGCGAGATCCGCGCTTAAAGCAAGCGATCGCCAAAGCCAGGCGGCAGACTCGCGGAAAAGAACGAGCCAAAATCGAAAACGCGACGGATATGCTGCTGGTCGCGCTGACTGTCGCGTCTCGCTTTTCGAAGAAAAAGAAAGCCCGGGCCTTGGACGACCTCGCGGATCTGGTTTATCTGCTGGTTCAGGCGAGCTTGCTGCTGAAGGAAAATATCTTTGACCGGCCGGAAGTAAAGAGATTCCTGACCAAGAGTTCCGCACGGCTGTATTCGTTGGCTCAGCGATGCGTCGCGACCGTCTTGCCAAAGCCCAAAAGCCTTCGCCAGCACGTTTGACCTCTCAGCCGATGAAACATTTCATGAACTTCTATGGGCACGTCGACCATGCGCTGGACGTATCCCGCGCATAGCAATCGTCCGGCGGAACATCGAGCGGAGTTTCACGGCACGGCGATGCACGATCCGCGCGGGCATGAGGCGCCCCGTAACCGAAAATAGAATCCTGAGAGGAACGGTACCGGTCAGAGAACCCGCAGGAAATTGGTCAGATCCTGTTTTTCCTGCTCGCTGTACCCGATTTCAAAAACTGGTCGTAGAAATCGACGGGGTCCCGCAGACTGCGCGCGGAGCCGTTCGAAAAATACGGGGATCTTGCAGCCAGCGCTCTGAGCTGCTGCGGGACAATCGAGCCGACGTCGGCGCATTTGCCCGAAATCAGCGCCCGTCCCGGGTCCTGCGAGTAGAAGACGCGTCCCAGCAACGGATGCGGAGGAGCCGAGGCATCGCACGTGATTCGAAATAGCGGAAGCTCGGGCGACGCCTTTTCAGCATGAACGTTGGTGGTACCGATATCCATCCACGGCCTGGCGCCGGCGACGTGGCAGGTCGCACAGGTGTACGTCTCGTTGTCGCCGGGAACCCGGAACGATCGAGTGAAAAACACGGCGCTTCCTCGCGCCGCGGATGCGCGGAATTCCCGCTGAAGACCCAGGTTCCCATGGCCTTCCTGCTTCCGCCAGACGTTGAAAGAGAGAAGCACCGGGTTCGACGGATCGCCGCCAAGGCGAGCCTTGCCGTCGGCTAGATTGTCCGTACCTAAGAGCAGCGGCCCGCCTTTTCGTGCAGGAGTCCGCCGCGAATATCAGCTCCTTGCGCAGCGTAAACCTGCGTCTCGAAATCGACGATACCGAATCCGCCAAGAACGCGGACGGGGAACGCACGTACCGAGTCGCGAAGTAGCCATCGGCCCTCCCGAACGCCGCCACGCCCCGCGCCCTGGCGGCGTTTTTGCGTCTCAGGCGAAAGTATGTGACGCGACCCACGGGTGACGTCACTGCCGGGGATCGGGTGCCGCTTTTGGGGCCGCCTTGAAAGGAAATGAAAGGAAATGCAATGCTATTGGAGCTTTTGGAGGCGCAGTGAGGGGCCGTGTGCCGATATGTCGGCACTGGGGGTTAGGATTTTTCTGGCCGTTCGCCTGGCTGGCGTTGATCGCCTCCGAAAAGCCACGAACTCTGTGAATGAATTTATCGATTCTGGCGGGGTGCGTTCTGGATGGGAAACCTCGCGATAAACTGCTCCAAGACCTCATCACTCAAGTCGGCGCAGGCGCCGTCGAGATCAACCTGCTCCATCAGGTGTCCATTTGGGTAGAGCGTTCGCGTACAAGTCGACGTCTCCAGATTCAGCTGCGCCAAGACTTGCCGAGCACGACGCGAAACCGCTGAATTTTGGCGTCGGACGTTTTCTCCAACCTATTCACGCGTTGCGTGATCGCCTTCATGTTCATCGGCGCCCACTGCCTTTCGATAGTTCTGCGGCGCGCTCCAGTTCAGCGACGCGGGCTTCGATATCCTCGATCTCCATGCCGCGGAACGCCCCCTGCAGGATCATGTGTGCCGCGCGAATCCTGCTGGACGGCGGCGCGTCGCGGTCCGTCATGACGCGCAACAGTGTGGCCACGGCTGCGCCGGTGGCCTGCTGCAACCTGGCCACTGGCAGATACAGCCTGGGCAAGGCCCTTTAATAACGCAACGCAAGCGGCAAGCCACGACACCGTAAACCGCCAGATTTCGGCTGCCGAAAGCGGCGGCAGCACCGAGTGGTCGCAAACTACGGCTACGATCCATTCGGCAATCGAGCGCTGCTCTCTTCGAGCAATTTCATTCCCTATAACGGCGTGACGCCCCAGGCTCCGGCGCCCCTGACGCTCGGGCAGACGGTCTATGGCCCCTTCAACAACAATCAGTTCACCGGCGCAGACTACGACGGCGCCGGAAACGAGCTGACTGATTCCACCGTGACCAGCCTTTCCACCGCAGCGTACGATGCCGAGAACCGGCTCACCACCATCACCGGGATGGAGATGGGCGTAATCCGCTATTATTACGATGGAGATGGGCGGCGCGTGATGAAGGTGATGTGCCCGGGCAGTCCGTGTAGGGATGCAACCACAGGCGCGCAGATCACGACGTTCGTCTACGATGCGCAGGGGCAACTGACGGCAGAGTACGGAGGGTCGAGCACGGTGAGCGGGACGCAGTACCTGTTCGCGGATCACCTGGGAAGCACGCGCGCGCTCCTGAGCAGCACCGGCGCATTCACGCGGTGTTACGATTACGCTCCGTTCGGAGAGGAACTGGGTACGGGCATCGGGTCGCGCGGGAACTGCTACACGGATGTTCTGTATCCGTCACCGAC
>JASHWA010000536.1 GCA_030044325.1 Bryobacteraceae bacterium | reverse complement strand
TCGCATGGGATTTTCGCAAGAAGCAGCCGTATTCGGGTTACGAAAATTTCGAATTCGAGATTCCGATCGGGAAAACGGGCGACTGTTACGATCGCGCGGCGGTGCGAGTGGAAGAGATGCGGCAGAGCCTGAGAATTATCGGGCAGTGCGTGGACCACATGCCGGAGGGCCGGTATAAGTCGGCGCACGAATTGAGCACTCCGCCGGAGAAGCCGCGGACGATGCACGATATCGAGACGTTGATCACGCATTTTCTGGGAGTGAGCTGGGGCCCGGTGATTCCGCCGGGGGAAGCGTTGGGCGCGATCGAGGCGACCAAAGGGAACAACGGATATTACCTGGTGAGCGACGGAGACACGCGTTCCTACCGCACGCGCATCCGCACGCCGTCGTTCGCGCACATTCAAACGTTACCGCGGCTGTGCCGCGGGCTGATGGTGCCGGATTTGCTGGCGATCCTGGGCAGCCTGGATTTTGTACTGGCCGATGTCGACCGTTAAATTATGTTGAGCGCGGAAGAGATCCACGAAATCGAGGCGGAAGCGCAACACTATCCGACGCGTGAGGCCGTTTTGATCGACGCGCTGCGGATCGTGCAGAGTCATCGCGGGTGGGTTTCGGACGACGCGCTGCGGGACCTGGCGGAATTTCTACACATGACGGAGGCGGATCTCGACGGAGTCGCCAGTTTTTACAACCTGATTTACCGCAAGCCGGTAGGCCGGCACGTGATCCATCTGTGCGACAGCATCAGTTGCTGGATTGAAGGTTACGCGGGCGTGCGGCGGGCTCTCGCTGCGCGACTCGGCGTGGATTTCGGGGAAACCACCAAGGACGGGCGCTTCACGTTCCTGCCGATCGTGTGCCTGGGCTGCTGCGATCGCGCGCCGGCGATGCTCGTCGATGGCGAATTGCACGTCCATCTCACTCCGGACAACATCGCCGGGGCTCTCGAGAAATACGCATGACCGACACGCCGCTGACGAAAAACATGCACGCCGACGGTTCGCCCGTCGATCTCGCCGAGTACGAAGCTTCGGGGGGATATCAGGCGATTCGAAAAGTGCTGGGTGGAATCGAGCCGAAGCAGGTCACCGGGATGGTGAAGGATGCCGTTCTGCGCGGGCGCGGCGGCGCGGGATTTCCCACGGGAACCAAGTGGTCGTTCGTGCCGCTGGGGCCGGAGGTTCCCAATCCGACCTACCTGGTTTGCAACGCGGACGAGATGGAGCCAGGAACGTTCAAAGACCGGCTGCTGATGGAACGCGATCCGCATCAACTGATCGAAGGGATGATGCTCGCGTCGTATGCGATCGAGGCGGACGTCGCCTTTATTTTCCTGCGCAACGAGTACCGGCTTTGCGCCGAGCGGCTGGCGCGCGCGCTTTCGGACGCCTGCGCGAAGCAGTATCTGGGCAAGAAGATCTTCGGTTCGGATTATTCGCTCGAAATGCATCTGCACGTGAGCGCGGGGCGATACATGTGCGGCGAAGAAAGCGGACTGCTGAACGCGCTCGAAGGAAAGCGCGCGAATCCGCGTCTGAAACCGCCCTATCCGACCACCGCCGGATTGTTCGGCAAGCCGACGGTGGTGAACAACGTCGAGACGCTCGCCTGCGTGCCGCATATCGTGAATCGGGGCGCGGAATGGTTCCGCGGATTGAGCCGCACGCGCGATGGCGGAACGAAATTGTTCGGGGTGAGCGGGAAGGTGAAGCGGCCGGGGCTGTGGGAAGCGCCGATGGGAACGCTGGTTCGCGAAATTCTCGAAGACTACGCCGGCGGGATGCGCGACGGGGTCAAGTTCCGCGGATTGCTGCCGGGCGGCGCGTCGACGGACTTCATCGTCGAATCGGATCTCGATCTACCCATGGATTTCGGTGGGCTGGCCAAAGCCGGAAGCCGGATGGGCACGGGAACCATGATCATTCTGGACGATGGCACGTGCCCGGTGGGGATGGTGCGCAACCTGATGCAGTTTTTTTCGCGTGAATCGTGCGGCTGGTGCACGCCTTGCTGGAGCGGGCTTCAGTGGGCCGAACGGCTGCTCGGCGCGATGGAAGAAGGCGCGGGCGAACCGGGCGATATCGAAAAGCTCAGCGAGCTGGCGTGGATGTGGGCGCCGGGGCACACCTATTGCGCGCTCGCGCCCGGCGCGGCGGAGCCGCTGGAGAGCGCGCTCAAACATTTTCGCGACGATTTCGAGCGCCACATCCGCGAAAAGCGCTGCCCGTACTCCTGAATCCCATGGCGACCGTTTACATCGACGGCAAGCCGTACGCGGTGGACGCGCACCAGAATCTGCTCGACCAGTGTCTTTCGCTCGGATTCAATCTTCCGTATTTCTGCTGGCATCCGGCGCTCGGATCGGTGGGCGCGTGCCGGCAGTGCGCGGTGAAGCAGTTCAAGGACGAACACGACACGCGCGGAAAAATCGTGATGGCCTGCATCACGCAGGCGTCGGATGGCGCGCGCATCTCCATCGACGATCCGGAGGCGGTGAAGTTCCGCGCGGGCGTCATCGAAGGGCTGATGCTGAACCATCCGCACGATTGTCCGGTGTGCGACGAAGGCGGCGAATGCCATTTGCAGGACATGACGGTGATGACCGGCCACGATTATCGCCGGTATCGTTTCGAAAAGCGCACATTTCGAAATCAGGATCTGGGGCCGTTCGTGAATCACGAGATGAACCGCTGCATCCAGTGCTACCGCTGCGTGCGTTTCTATCGCAATTATGCGGGCGGCAGGGATCTCAACGCGCTTTCGATTCACCAAACGGTGTATTTCGGGCGCAATCAGGACGGCGTGCTGGAAAACGAGTTCAGCGGAAACCTGGTGGAGGTTTGTCCCACGGGCGTTTTCACCGACAAAACGTTGAAGCGGCACTACACGCGCAAATGGGATCTGATGTACGCGCCTTCGATCTGCGTGCACTGCGCGACGGGCTGCAACGTGAGCGCGGGCGAACGGTACGGCACGCTGCGGCGCATCGTCAATCGCTTCCACCACGAAGTGAACGGATATTTTCTGTGCGACCGCGGCCGGTACGGATACGAATTCGTCAACAGCGACAAACGCGTTCGCGAGGCGCGGCTGAATGGAAATGCGATCACGGCGGAAGCCGCGCGCGAGCATCTGCGCGAAGCGGTAGAACGCGGGCGCGCGATCGGGATCGGCTCGCCGCGGGCGTCGCTCGAATCGAATTTCGCGCTGCGCACGCTGGCCGGGCCGGGACATTTCTTTTCCGGCATCGCCGATCGCGACCAGCGGTTAGTCGCGCTGATCCTGGACATTTTGCGGCGCGGGCCGTGCCGGGTTCCGACGCTTCACGAGATCGAGTTGTGCGACGCCGTCGTGGTGCTGGGCGAAGATGTGACCAACACGGCGCCGCGCATCGCGCTCAGCGTTCGCCAGGCGGTGCGGCAGCGGTCGTTCGAGATGGCGGAGAAGCTCAAGATTCCGTTGTGGCTCGATGACGGAGTGCGCGACGCCGGCCAGGACCAGCGGTCGCCCTTGTTTGTCGCGACCATTGCCTCGACGCATCTCGACGAGATCGCGAGCGGCGTGTTTCGCGGCGTGCCGGACGAGATCGCGCGATTCGGCTTCGCGGTCGCACACGCGATCGATTCGGCCGCGCCCTCATCCGGCGATTTTCCGGCAGCGCGCGGAATCGCAGATGCGCTGAAGGGCGCGAAGCGTCCGCTGGTCGTCTCGGGAGCGAGCTGCGGAAGCGAAGCGGTGATTCAGGCGGCGGCGAACATCGCGCAGGCGTGCGGCGCCGCGCTGTATTTCATCGTTCCCGAATGCAACACGCTCGGATGCGCGATGGTCGCAGGCGGTTCGCTGGACGCTGCGTTTCGACTCGCCGCGGAGGGAAACGTGGACACGGCGATCGTGCTTGAAAACGATCTGTACCGGCGCGCGCCGGCGCCCGATGTGGATGCCTTCATCGGAAATGTGCCGCACCTGATCGTGCTCGATTCGCTGCTGACGCGGACCGCGGAACGCGCCGAGCTGCTCGTACCGGCGGGAACGTTCGCCGAATCGGCCGGTACCTTCGTGAGCGGCGAGGGCCGCGCGCAACGCTTTTTCGAGGTTTTTCCGCCGGATGGCGTAAGAGAGAGCTGGCGCACGCTGGGGATGGGACGCTGGTCGACACTCGATGAGGTTCTAGCGGACCTGCCGGCGGAACTGCCGGGGCTCGCGCGGGCGCGCGACGCAGCGCCGTCCGCGAAATTCCGCATCGCCGGCGCGAAGATCGCGCGCGAGGCGCATCGTTCGAGCGGACGCACCGCGATGCTCGCCAACATCAATGTTTCCGAGCCCAAGACGCCGGTGGATCCCGATTCGCCGCTTTCCTTTTCGATGGAAGGCGCGGAGAAAAAGCCGCCGGGCGCGCTGATTCCCTTCTTCTGGTCGGCGGGCTGGAATTCGATTCAGGCGACCAACACGTATCAACGCGAGGTCGGCGGACCCCTCAACGGCGGCGATCCCGGGGTGCGTCTTATCGAGTCTTCGGCGAAGGAAAAATCGTATTTCGCGGGCGTTTTCGAAGAATTCCCGGCCGAGGGCGGCGAATGGCTCATCGTCCCGATTCATCACATCTTCGGTTCCGATGAACTCAGTCTTTCGGCGCAGGCGGTGGCGGAGCTTGTGCCGGCACCGTACGTTGCGGTCGGCCGCGAGTCGTTCGCCCAAAACACGATGGTCAGAGTCGAGATCGCGGGACAGATGTTCCTGCTTCCGGTTCGCATTCGCAGCGAGCTTGGCGCGCGCGTGGCTGCGCTGCCGGCCGGGATTCCACCGTTGGCGGGCTTGCCGCTGCCTCAGCGCGGAACGATCGAGGAAGTGAAATGACCAGCCCGTTTCCCTTCGCGTCAATCTTCGGGATTCTGTTCGCGGCGCTGATCATCGCGGGCGGACTGCCGTGGGTGGAGCGCCGGGTGCTCGCGCTGTTTCAGGATCGCTATGGGCCGAACCGCGTGGGGCCGTTCGGAGTGCTCCAGACGCTCGCCGACGCGATCAAGATGTTCGCCAAGGAAGACTGGGTGCCTCCCTTCGCCGACCGCGCGGTGTTCGTCATCGCGCCGGCGGTGCTCATGGTGACGGTGCTGCTGTCGTTTGCGATCATTCCGGCGGCGCCGGGAATCATCGTCGACGATCTCAACATCGGTGTGCTGTTCTTCCTGGGAATGTCGTCGCTGGGCGTGTACAGCATTGTGCTGGCGGGGTGGTCTTCGGATAACAAATATGCGCTGCTGGGCGCGATGCGCGGCGCGGCGCAGATGCTCAGCTACGAAGTATTCATGGGGCTTTCGATCATGGGGACGGTTCTGCTTGCGGGGTCGTTCGATCTGGTGAAGATCGTCGAGGCGCAGCGAGGGCTGTGGTTCGTGGTTCCGCAATTTGCCGGATTCATGCTGTTTCTGATCGCGGGACTGGCGGAAACGCGGCGCATTCCTTTCGATCTGCCGGAAGCGGAAAGCGAGTTGATCGCGGGCTATCACGCCGAGTATTCGGGAATGAAGTTCGGATTGTTCTTCGTCGGCGAATACCTGGGGATCACGCTGATTTCGTCGATCATCACGACGCTGTTTCTGGGCGGATGGCTGGGGCCGTGGCTGCCGCCCGTGGTGTGGTTCCTGATCAAGACGTCGGCGTCGATCGCGTTTTTCATTTTGTTGCGCGCCGCGCTGCCGCGCCCGCGATTCGATCAACTGATGGCGCTCGGCTGGAAGCTGATGCTGCCGCTTGCGCTCATCAATCTGCTGGCGACCGGCGCGGCCGTGCTGGCCTGGAGTTTTTGACGTGTTCAGTATTCTCAGCACTATCTGGCGGGTTTTTCTGCACATGTTTTCCCGTCGGGTGACGGTCCAATATCCGGAACAGAAGCCGTACCTGGCGCCGCGATATCGCGGAAGGATCATCCTTTCCCGCGATGCGGAGGGGGGCGAGCGTTGCGTGGCGTGCTACCTGTGCGCGGTCGCCTGCCCCGTGGATTGCATCGCGCTTCAGGCGGCCGAAGACGCGGCCGGACGGCGCTATCCCGAATTTTTCCGCATCAATTTTTCGCGCTGCATCTTTTGCGGGTATTGCGAAGACGCCTGTCCCACGTATGCGATCCAATTGACGCCGGATTTCGAGATGGGCGAATTTCACCGGCAAAACCTGGTTTACGAAAAGCAGGATTTGTTGATCGACGGCGAGGGAAAATATCCCGGCTACAACTTCTGGAAAGTCGCCGGGGTGGCGATCGGCGGCAAAGCCAAAGGCGAGGCGGCGCGCGAAGCGCCGCCCACGGACGTGAACAGCCTGATGCCCTGAATTGCGATGGAAGCAGCATTCTATACGGCGAGCGTGATTGCGATTGCGGCGACGATCCTCACCATCACGCGCAGCAATGCGATTCACGCGCTGCTGTATCTGATCGTTTCGCTGCTGGCGATCTCGGTGGTGTTTTACACGCTGGGAGCGCCGTTTGTCGCGGTGCTTGAAGTGATCATTTACGCGGGCGCGATCATGGTGCTGTTTATCTTCGTGGTGATGATGCTCAACCTGGGCCAGCGCGCGGCGGCGCTCGAACGGCGCTGGCAGACGCCGGCGATCTGGACCGGCCCCACGATCCTGTCCGCTCTTCTGCTGGCTGAGGTGGTCTACCTTCTGGTTCGCGGCGCAGGCGGGGAGACAGCCGCGTCCGTCGTCGAGCCCAAACAGGTCGCGATGGTTCTGTTCAGCAAATATTTGATCGGAGTGGAGCTGGCATCGATGCTGCTTCTGGCGGGCATGGCCGGCGCATATCATTTGGGCGCGCAGCAACGCAGGAAGAAGGAGGTTCAACATGCAACAGGTGCCGATGAGGGACGCGCTGGCGCTGGCGGGGATCTTGTTCACACTCGGACTGGCGGGAGTGCTGGCGCGCCGTAACCTGGTTTTCATGCTGATGTCGATCGAAATCATGCTGAACGCGGCGGGACTGGCGTTCGTTGCCGGGGGCGCACGCTGGGGCGAGGCGGACGGCCAGGTGATGTTCCTGTTTATTCTCGCCATGGCCGCAGCGGAAGTTTCCGTCGGGCTGGCGCTGCTGTTCCGCATCTATCACCGCTTCAAATCGCTCGACGCGGACCAGGTCGCCGAGATGCGAGGCTGAAATGCTCGGCGCGATATGGCTGATTCCGGCGATCCCTTTCGCAAGCGCGCTGGTGCTGGCGATTTTCGGGCGCTCGGTCTCAACGCGAATCGTGGCGATTCTGGGCGCGGGCTCGATTGCGCTGTCGATGATCGTTTCGCTGGCGATGGTTCCGGCGTTCCTCGCGCATGGGGCGCCGTACACTCGCGTCCTGTGGACCTGGATCGACGTGGCGAGCTTCCATCCGCAGATCGCGTTTTATCTGGACGCGCTGTCGCTGGTGATGATCGTGGTGGTGACGTTCGTCGGATTTCTGATTCACCTGTATTCGATCGAATTCATGCGCGGCGACGAGGGCTACTCGCGTTACTTCGCCTGCATGAACCTGTTTATCGCGTCGATGGCGACGCTGCTGCTGGCCGACAATCTGCTGCTGCTTTTCCTGGGATGGGAAGGCGTGGGTTTGTGCAGCTATCTGCTGATCGGCTTCTGGTATAAGGACCCGGCCAACGGGCGCGCGGCGATCAAGGCATTCATCGTGACGCGGGTGGGCGACACGGCCATGCTGGTGGGCCTGTTCCTGATCTTTTACGAGCTCGGCACGCTGCGGATTCAGGACCTGATGCGGCAGGCTTCGGTCGAGTGGCCGGCGGGGTCGGCGGTCGCGATTGCCGCGGCCGCGCTGCTGCTGGGCGGCGCGATCGGAAAATCCGCGCAGTTGCCGCTGCAAACCTGGCTGCCCGACGCGATGGCCGGTCCGACGCCGGTGAGCGCTCTGATTCACGCCGCGACCATGGTCACCGCGGGCGTGTATTTGATCGCGCGCATGCACGTGCTGTTCGCGCTCGCTCCGCCGGTGCAGTTCGCCGTCGCCCTGATCGGCGGGGCGACGCTGCTGGCCGCCGGTTTCAGCGCGATGACCCAGACCGACATCAAACGCGTGCTGGCGTACTCGACCATCAGCCAGATCGGCTACATGTTCCTGGCGCTCGGCGTGGGGGCGTGGACCGCGGCGATTTTTCATTTCATGACGCACGCGTTTTTTAAAGCCTTGCTGTTCCTGGCAGCGGGCACGGTGATTCAAGCGCTCCACGAGGAACACGATATTTTTCGAATGGGCGGGCTGCGTCGCGAGCTGCCTATCGTGTACTGGACGTTTCTCGCCGGCGGGTGCGCGCTTTCGGGATTGCCACTGATCAGCGCAGGTTTTTTCAGCAAGGATCTGATCATCTGGAGCGCGGGAGCTTCGCCGCTCGGCGGAACGGCCTTCTGGGCAGTCGGTTTAACCGGCGTTCTGCTGACCTCTTTTTATACCTTCCGGGTGATTTTCGTGGTCTTCTTCGGCGAGGCGCGAACGCCGGTGACGCGGCGCCCGGGTCTCGCGATGACCATTCCGCTGGTCACGCTGGCCGCCCTGTCG
>JASHWA010000055.1 GCA_030044325.1 Bryobacteraceae bacterium | reverse complement strand
CGGCCGGATCTTCGCGCCCGCCCACGTATTTATGTTCGGAATTGAAATGCCAGGTGATGTGCACGTGCGTGTCGATCCATCCCGGCATCACCGTGAAACGCCGAAGATCGTAGGTCGCGCGGCCTCCGGCCTTCTTGACCGCCGAGATCTTCGACCCTTCGATGACGATCTGCCGGTTTTTCAGCACACCGCCCTTGCCGTCGATCAGCGTGCCGGCGTCGAGCACGATCGTCTGCGCCGAGGCGAGCGAAATCGCGAAAAACAGAAGTTTCACTCGACGTGGCCTGCTTCCGGATAATATCCCTGGCGATGATGCACGTGCAGCGGCGGCATTCCGGGCCCTGCCACGATCACCTTCACGTGCCGGTAGCTACGATCGCCGCTCTCGGCAGGAGAGTAGCCGATCAGGTACTGGCTGCGCAGCTCGGTTCCGATCCTTTCGCACACCGCGGGCAGCTCCTCCAGGTCTTGTATCGGAAAATTGCGCCCTCCGGACTCTTCGGCGAGCTCGGCCAGCAGCTTGGGCCCGTTCTTCTCCTCCGGCGTGCGCTTGGGCTGATCGTCCGGGTCGAAAATACCCATGGCGTAGACCTGCACGTCGGCTTCGCGCATCGCGCTTTTAATTTCGGCTTCGGTATAGCGGCTGCGATTGTCGCCGCCGTCGGAAACGATGACGATCGCCTTGCGCAGATGCGTTGCGCTTTTCATCTCGGTAAGCGCCATGTGAATCGCGTCGAGCAGCGACGTGCGTCCCAGCGCTTTGGCGTGCACGATATGCTGATAAATCGCTTCGGCGTCGCGCGTGAACGGCACCGTCAGGTGCGGGCGCTCATTGAATTCGATCAGGAAGAATTCATCCTCGGCGTTGGCGATGCGGAAAAACGCCGCGGCCGCCTCCGCGGATTTGCGGATTTTGTTGCGCATGCTGCCGCTCGCGTCGAACAGCAGCCCGATCGACACCGGCGCGTCCTCGCTCGAAAAGGTCGTGATGGTTTGCTCCACGCCGTCTTCAAAGACGCGGAAGTTTTCTTTCTTGAGGCTCGTCACGCTGGCGCCGAGCTCCGTGGTGACGTGCACCGGAATCAGCGCCAGCGGAACATCCACCCTCAGATCGGGAACCGGCAGCGAGCCCGCAACGTTCGCGGCGATCGAAACCGATTTTGCGTCCGGACGGACGCGCGGCGTAATCGGCCCGTCGGTGTCGGATTGAAAGGAGAAAGTGCAGGCAATGATAAAAATGGAGGTCGCAACCATCGGAGCCTCGTTACAGCGGTTGTTCAGTATATCACCAGTCTGCGAGTGTGGCGTGGGCGTTCGGTACTGGGACGGATGGTATGCTACACTGCAATTTTTTCGAGTCGCTCCTTGATTTCACGAAGAAGTTTCCTTGCCGCTGCCTGCACTCTCGCGGCGCCTCTCATCGATCGCAGGCGATGTGGCATCCTCGCGAGTCCCGTTACCGGATATTCCTCCGCGACCGTCGATCTGGTCCGAGATTCGCTCGTCATCGACCTGCTGGGCCTGCTGACGCTCGATTACCCCCGCCTGGTCGAGTGGCAGACGGAACCCGGCGCCTTCACGCCGGCCGATCTGGCGCGCCTCAAAGCCTCCGGAATTACCGTGTTTCATCCGGCCGTTGGTTTCACCGATGGCGATGTCCGCAGATCGTCGCTCGCCGATATCGAACGCTGGAACGCGTTTCTCTCCGCGCACGCCGGCGATTTTCTGCGCATCGATACGCCCGCCGACTTCGATCGCGCACGGGCTGAAAACAAGATCGGAATCCTGCTCGGCTTTCAGAATTCGGAACATTTTCGAACGGAACAGGACGTGGACCGCTTTTACGCGATGGGCCAGCGCGTTTCGCAGCTCACCTATTACGACAACCGCCTGGGAGGCGGATCGACGGACCCTCACGATCGCGGGCTGACCGCTTTCGGCGCGCGTGTCGCGGCGCGAATGAACGCGGCCGGAATGGCGATCGATGTTTCGCATTCGGGCGACCGGACCACCCTCGACATCATCGAGGCATCGTCCACGCCCGTGCTCGCGACGCACACCGGATGCCGCGCGCTGGTGCCGTCCAGCCGGCGCTGCAAGACGGATGAAGCGATTGGCAAGCTGGCGGCCAAAGGCGGAGTGCTCGGCGTGACCATGGTGCGGCCGTTTGTGCGCGCCAGCGGCCCGGCCGGCATCGAACAGGTGCTCGATCACGTGGACCATGTGGTGAAGCACGCCGGCGTGGAGCATGTCGCGCTCGGCAGCGACGTCGATCTGGACGGCCGCGATCGCGGCCGCGCCAGGCGCTACGATCTCGACGGCGTGCAATATAGCCGCAAGGTGTTCGATTTCACCGAAGGGCTGCTGCGGCGCCGTTACGCTGCGCGCGACGTGGCCGCGATTCTGGGCGGGAACGCACGGCGCGCGCTGGGCGAAATCGCGCGGCCGGCGCCGCCGGTTCGCCCGTCATAACTGCTCGCGCGCGGCCCGCGTGGCGAGCTCATCGCAGCGGTTGTTGTCCTCATGATCGGCATGGCCCTTGGTCCAGGTCCACCGCACGCGATGCTTTGCAACCAGCTCATCGAGCTGCATCCACAAATCCTGATTGACCACCGGCTTTTTCGCAGAGGTTTTCCACCCGTTGCGCTTCCACCCGTGGATCCACGATGTGATGCCGTTCTTCAGATACTCCGAGTCCGTGGTCACCTCCACCTCGCACGGCTCGTTGAGCGCGCGCAAGCCCTCGATCGCCGCGGTCAGCTCCATGCGATTGTTGGTGGTCTCCCGAGAGGAGCCGGACATTTCGCGCTTGCGATCGCCGTAGCGCAGGATGCATGCCCATCCGCCGCGCCCCGGATTGCCCAGGCATGCGCCGTCGGTGATCAATTGCACGCTCTTCATCATTCCTTATGATAGAGAGAGTGGATTCCGTGAACGATCCTCGCCAGCCGCCCGGAGCCCAGGAGCCGGTTGCCGAAAACGCGCCGTTGGTCTTGATTCCGGTGACCGCCGATGACGTCGCGCGGAGCAAGCGGCGCCTGTGGCTTTCCATCTCGGCCGCCGCAATCGCCGTTTCGCTGGCTGCGGCCTTTCTGTATAAGCGCTGGGTAGACCCGATTCACGCGCAACAATCGTATGAGGCGGGATTGCGGCTGTTTTCGCTCGCGCGCTACCCGCAGGCCGTGCTGGCCTTTGACCGCGCCGCGTCGCTCGACCCAAAGCTCGTCGACGCGGTCCTCATGCGCGGACGCGCCAACGTGGACGACAACAGGATCGACCAGGCCATCGCGGATTTTTCCAAGGTGATCGCGCTCCGGCCCAATGACACCCGGGCGCTGCTCGCGCGCGGCCGCGAATGGTTCCTGGTCAAGGATTATCAATCCGCTGTCGCCGACGCCAATAGCGCGCTCGCCATCGATTCGCGCCTGGCCGAGGCTTACAATCTCCGCGGGCTGGGAATGCGCGCGCTCGGCGACCCGCGCAAGGCCATCGAGGATTTCACGCGCGCCATCGAGCTCGCACCCTCGGCCGATAATTATTTTCAGCGCGGCGCCACCTATCAGATGCTGGGCGATTTTCACCGGGCGCTGGCCGATTTCGACCAGATGGTCGCGCTCAATCCGGAAGCCGGCCCGGCCTATTACGCGCGTGCGCAAGTGAAGCTCGCCCTGGGCGATGCGCGCGGCGCGGCGAGCGATCATGTTCGAGGGCGCATCCTGGACGGCCAGTAAGAGGTTGCTGAAAAGAGCGAGTATATTGACGCCGAGCGGCCTGCCGAACGCATGGTCTTTTCTTTTCGGCCGGCCTCCTAAGTACACCGCACCTTACCTGCCGAAAATCCAAACTGTTTTTACCGCAGTACTTAAGCCGAAGCCCTAAGGTTCTACTAAGGCGTTTGCCGTGTTCCCTTGTCCGCCTTGTTCGCTTTAACATGAGGCGATGTCATGGGCTGACGATATCCGCTGCCTGTATTGCGATGGCCGTCTGCCGCTGTACCGTAAGATCACCAACGGGCAGTTTTGCTCCGCCGCGCACCGCAAGGCGTATTGGCAGGAGCAGGAACGGCTGGCGGTGGAGCGGCTCCATCAGACCCACGATTCGCTCCGCGCTCATCAGCCGCGCGTGCCGGTCGAAGCCATTCTGGGAAAAACCGATCCCGAACCGTTTGAGCAGAACGAAGAGCGTCCCGTGTGGCTGGTGCAGGCCAACACCGGCGACGTGGGAATCGCCGGCTTTATGCGGGAATCCGCGCTGATTCACCCGCGCTGGCTCGCCGATCGCATTGTGCTCAGCGAACCGGGTCCGATCCTGGCCGCTCTCGCGCCGCGTTCGGCGTTTGCGGTGTTTGCTCCTGCTCCGGTCGTTTTTGGACAAGCCAAGCGGATCGCGATTCCGCTGTTCCCCTTGCGCACGGCGCGGCTGGCGGTTCGCGCGCCCGGCGTGACACCCGCCGCGTTTACGATCGTCGCCGTGCGCGACGTCGCGTGGCTTTCGGCCCCGCTCAGCGAACCGGTCGAGACCATCGAAGCTCCCGCGCCGTTATGCGTAGCGCTGTTCGCGCTGTCGCGCGGCGCGCCCGCCGCGCTCGTCTTGCGCATTGCCGGAAATCCCGTTCCGCTCGATCTCGCATTCCGCGCGCAACTGCCCTTGTTCGCGAAATTGGCCGTGCCGGTTCTGGCTGAACCCGGCCTCAAGATCAAGGAAGCCGCCTCCGGATTGCTCGAGCTTCCCGTTGCGCTGGGCATCGCCACCGCCCCACCGGCCGACGGCCTTCGCGCGCTCGATCTTCGCGCCGCCGTCGAGAGCCCGGAACTCCATCTCGAAACGCCTCCGCTGCGCCCGCGTCTGCGCCTCGCCTCCGGCCGGCGCTATGCGGTCGAATCCTGCGCCGCGCCGGCAGCCTGCAGCGCGTCGGCCGGCGCCGTGGAGCCCTCGACGCTTTCCGTTTCCCTGCCCCAGCGGACTCCCCAAGTGCTGCGTGCGGCCACCGCTTCGACCACCCCGGCGCGCCCCGCCGCGGACGCTTTCGAGCCTGCCGCGGCCGGATTGCTCTCGCTCGATTGCACCGCCCACGCCGCCGAAGCGCGCTCGGTTCGCCCCTCGCTTTCCGTTCCCCAGCCTCCGCGCAGCGAGCCCGTGCGCCCCGCGTC
Source organism: Bryobacteraceae bacterium (assembly GCA_030044325.1). Taxonomy (GTDB): domain Bacteria; phylum Acidobacteriota; class Terriglobia; order Bryobacterales; family Bryobacteraceae; genus Palsa-187. The sequence continues at coordinate 2,338 of JASHWA010000055.1, read as the reverse complement.
GAAACTCGAGCCCGTGGCCGACTTCATGGCCACGCCGCCGCGTTCCTTCGATCCGATCGATCCCAAGCGCGCCAACGTGTGGATGCTGGGCGTCGATTTCTGGAACCGCGCGCCGCGCGACCTGAAGATGCTGGCCCTGGCGATCCCGGTGCTGCTGGCGCTCGCGCTGCATCCCGCGCTTCCCAAGGTCCGCGTGTCCGCCTCCTCGAGCGGCATCGGCCGGAACGTCCAGAGCGCCGTCAATACCCAGTGGACCAATATCAAGCAGACGGTTTTCGATCGGGCGGCCGTCGCGCTCGATGAAGATTTCCGCTCCGGCCTGGACGATTGGGCCAGCCGCGGCGATTCCACCACCGACTGGTCTTTCGACGAAACCGGATTTGTGCGTCCCGGTCCGCTTGCCTTGTATCGGCCTTCCATGGGTCTCAACGATTACCAGCTTCAGTTCCTGGGCATGATCGACAGGAAGGCGCTGAGCTGGGTGGTGCGCGCCGCCGATTTCGACAACTATTACGTCATCAAGCTGGAAGTGCTGAAGCCCGGTCCCCTGCCCACGCTGGGGCTCACCCGCTACGCGGTGGTGAACGGCAAAGCCGATTCGCGGGCCGACGTGGCCGTGCCCCTTGATGCGCGCAACGACACGCTGTACCGCGTCCTGTTCGACGTCCACGGCGACGATTTCTCGCTGAGCATTCAGGGCCAGGTGATCGACGCCTGGAGCGAGCCGCGCCTGGCTCACGGCGGCGTCGGTTTCTTCACCGCCGACGGCGAACAGAGCCGCTTGCGCTGGGTGCAGGTGACCCATCAATACGACATGCTCGGCCGTCTGTGCGCCTACCTTGCGCCCTACAACATTCCACCGGAAACCGGGAGCTTGCAACGACAATGAGCACAAAAAGGAACGGAACCGATACGGCCCTGCGGCCGAATAACGCCGGCGGGACCTCTCCGGCGCTGGCGCGAGCCGTCGCGCTGCACCTGGACGGCAAGCGCAAGGAAGCCCTGCGCGAGCTCAATGCCGCCATCGAAAACGGGGAAGAGAGCGCGGAGATTTTCGCCGCCAAGGGCCACGTGCAGTTCGAGCTCGAACAGTACGACGACGCGCTCAAAACCTACACGCGCCTGCTCTCTCTCGCCCCGCGCCACCCCACCGCGAATTTCAATCTGGGGATCTGCTACGAGAAGCTCGGCCGCTGGCAGGAAGCCTCCGAGGCGTTCCAGAAATCCCTCGAATCCGACCCCAATCGCCTGGACGCGCAGTTGGGCCTGGGAATCTGCCTGCTCCATCAGGAGAAGCCCGAGCCGGCCATCGGGTATTTCGACAAGGTGCTCCAGCGCCAGCCCGATCATGAAACCGCGCTGTTCGGCAAGGCCGTCTCCCAGCAGCTGCTGTGGAAGTTCGACGAAGCCACCGCGCTGTATTTGAAAATTCTCCAGAAAAATCCCCAGTCGGAAGAGTGCCTGGTCAATCTGATCACCATCGGCATGGCCCGCAAGGACCACGCTTCCATCCAGACGTACTCCGAGCGCCTGCTCACCATGCGTCCGCTCTCGCAGGCCGCGCTCGAGGGCCTGGCCACCTGCGCGTTTCATTCCAACGATTTCGAAGCCGCCGCGCGCTACTGCCAGAAGCTGATCGAATTCACGCCGGATCATTTCGAGCGCTGGTTCAACACGGGCGTCGCGCAGCAAAAATGCGGGCGCCTGGACGAAGCCGCGCGCGCGTATTCGGAAGCCGTGCGCGTGCGCCCCGACGCCAAGCAGGCGCACGTGAATCTGGGCATCGTCCGCCAGGAGATGGGCGAACTGAAGCTCGCCCGCGAATCCTACGAGCGCGCCTTGCAGATCGCGCCCGACCTCGCCGACGTGCTCTACAATCTCGCCAGCGTCCTCGAACAGCAGGGCGAAAAAGAGGAGGCCGAGCGGCTCTACGTCAAGCTGCTCGCGCGCAATCCCGAATGGGAAGACGCCTGGTTCCGCCTGGGCTACCTGCGTCTTCAGCGCGCCGATCATCGCGGCGCGGCCGACGCTTTCCAGAACTGCATCCGCAAGCGCGCCAACTGGCCCGAAGCGCAGTTGAATCTCGGCCTGGCTTACTGGAACCTGGGCGATCAGGACGGCGCGGCCAAAGCGTTTCAGAACGTGCTCGCTGCCGACGGGTCTTCGGTCGACGCGCTGCGCGGTCTTGCCGCCATCGCGGTCGAACGCGAAGATCTCGACAAAGCCCTCGATCTGCAAGCCAAGCTGATCGAAGCGGGCGAGCGCACCCCGGAGCTGTTCTACAACACCGGCCTGCTGCTGCAAAAGTCCGGCCAGATCGAAGACGCGATCCGCCTGT
>JASHWA010000535.1 GCA_030044325.1 Bryobacteraceae bacterium | reverse complement strand
GATGGGGGCGCCGATCCTTCGATTGGAGGATAAGGGATGGGATGAGGAGGCCGTTGTCGACGGATGCGGGAAATGTTTGAAAATTCGAGGATTTCAGGTTGAGGATTCTTGGGAAATTCGCGGAGGGGACGGGACGGTGTGTCCCTTTTGGACCTCCTGTTCGGCTGCCCGCGACCACGCGATGTCGAGGACGTCCTGATCGGCGAGCTCTATAATCTCAGCGATGCGCTCCCTGGCCTGTGCCGCCGTTTCCGGGTTCCACTCGCGCAAGCGAGTGTCAAGTTTCTCTGCCAACGCGTCCACGGTGATCTCCTGTTCTCTTTCTATGTAGCGCCATCTTTGGATGCGGGCGCTCGCACTCCTCGCGCTATTATTGCCTCTAGATGGGACTTTTTTACGTTGGCTGCCGGGTCCTCAATCCGGTGACATCCAGATCAGCGGTCGTAAGGCGTCTGATGGTCGACACGGGCGCCGAGTCCACATGGATCGACGCGACCGTACTGGAGGCGATCGGCATTGAGCGGCGCAAGAAGGATCTCCAATTTCAACTGGCGAATGGCCAGATTATCACGCGGTCAGTCGGCTACGCAGTGCTGACGGTGGATAAGTCGGAAACCGTGGATGAAGTCGTTTTCGCCGAGACAGGCGATTTGCAACTGCTTGGCGCGCGCGCTCTGGAGGGTCTGAATCTCCAGGTGGACGCTCGCCGGAAAAGGTTAGTCGCGGCCGGTCCGATCATCAGCGCAGCCGCCGTACCTCCGCGATTCGGGCGGCTGGTGCAGGTCCCGGCCGCGCCATCGAAGACGCGCGGAAAATCGCGGGCGAAGAGGCCTGGGAAACCTACGAGAGTGAAGGCTCGCTAAGCGGCTCGCGATGGCGTCCATATGCTTGACGCACGGGTTGGAGGGGCGGACACGTATCGTCGTCCTCGGACGGGCGGAAGAAGGGGACAGTCCGCTGGCGGCGTGGACGGTTTGCGAGTCGATCGGCGCTAGGAGGTTGCTGAAAAACTCCTCGGCGAACCCCCGGCCTGACGGCCAGGGTTGTATGGCCCACGGCGATTCAACGATTTCAGGAACAGCCCTGCCCGTGAGGGCGGGGGACAGTCCCCTTTCTTCCGCGGATTGTGCGGCTTATCGGCTCGCGATGGGTCACGATTCGATTAAATCGAAATGCCCGTCTTTGCGCCGCACCAGGACGGAAACGCATTCTTTTTCCGCATCCCGATACACCATGTAGTTGCGCGACTGGTCCTGTTCCAGCTCGAACACGGCTTCTTCGAGCGTCATCGGCTTGCGCCGCTCGTGATGATTCACCGGGAAAATGTGAACCTCCCCACGCGCCGGATTCAGCGCCGTTTCCCCGGCCGGCTCCTCGGCGGATTCCTCCCCGGGAGCTTCGCCGTTGGCGTGCCGCTTTTTTTCGCGCCACTTGGTGCGCGTCTTCACGGCCTGTTTTTCGAGCTTGTCGAGCGCCTGGCTCATGGAAGTGAACACGTCGGCATCGGCGCCGACTCCGACCAGCTGATGATCGTAAAACTGCACGGTGATTTCGGCTTTGTGCAGATGGCGCTCGGTTGTAATGATGACGTGAGCTTCTTTTTCGCCCCGGCGCTCCAGCATTTTGGAGAGCTTGGCGAACTTGGCATCCAGCTTTTCCTGGAGCTTGGGCGGCAATTCCTTCTCAATTCCGCGATAGCTGACTTTCATCGAAGACCTCCGTCTTTCGGGCTAATTGCGTACGCGCCGCTGGTGCGTCGACGGAATGCGCATATCTTCACGATACTTGGCGACGGTACGGCGAGTCACCTGGATCCCTTCGGCCTGAAGCTTTTCGGTGATCTGCTCGTCGGTGAGCGGATGAGCGGAGTCTTCTTCCTCGATCATCTTTTTCACTCTGCGTTTCAGGATCAGCAGCGGGGTGGCGCCACCGGAGGGGCCCTGCACGGCCTCGGAGAAGAAATATCGCAGCTCGTAAACGCCCTGCGGAGTATGTGCGTACTTGTTCGACACCGCACGGCTGACGGTGGAAGGATGAACGCCGATCTCTTCGGCGATCTCCTTGATCATCATCGGCTTTAACTGATCGATTCCAAACTCCAAAAAATCCTGCTGGCGGCGCACGATGCTCTGGCAGACTTTGAGGATGGTCTGCTTGCGCTGCTCGATGTTTTTCATGAGCTGGATCGCCGACGCGTAGCGCTCTTTCACGTAATTGCGCACGTCGCGATTGGGCTCCTGATCGCGGTCGAGCATCTTGCGGTACTGCGGATTCAGCCGCAACTGCGGAATATCCTCGTCGTTGACGCTGATCAGGTAATCGTCGCCGTCCTTGGAAATATAAACGTCCGGTTCCACCTGCCGCGCGCCGGGACCCGAATAGCGCAGACCGGGGCGCGGATCGAGATGCTTGATCACATCGACGGCGATCTGAACGTGCTCCATCGGCCGGTGCAAGACGCGCGCGATCTCTTTGGATTGCCGCAGCTCGACCATTTTCAAATGATCGTGCACGATGTGCCACGCCACGCCGTTCTTTCCGCCGCGGCTTTCGAGCTGCAACAACAGACATTCGCGCAGATCGCGCGCCCCCACGCCCGCCGGATCGAGCGTGTGCACCACGCGCAGCGCTTCGGTCACATCTTCCAGCGAAAATTCATCCGGCGCGGTCAGTTCCTCGAGCGAAACCATCAGGTATCCGTCTTCGCTCAAATTTCCGATAATCGCCTCGGCGGCGTCGCGAACCGGCTCGGAAAGCGCGATCAGGGCGAGCTGGTCGTGCAAGTGGCCGCTGAGCGTTTCGGGCGACGATAAAAACGTCTCGAAGGACGGCTTTTCGATGTTTTCCGACGCCGGGCTCTTGTAACCCGGATCGAGATATTCGTCGAAATAGCTGCCGAAATCGATTTCGTCGAACGGATCGGATGCCGGTTTTGGTTCCACGACCTCCGGGTTTTCGACAACCGGCGGCGCTTCGACGACCACCGGCTCGGGATCGCTCAACGCGGCGGCCGCGATCTCGGCTGCGTCCGCCTCCGGAGCTTCGCCGTCGCTCGCATTTCCAGCGGCTTCGAGAATGGACTGATCGGCGGGCTCAGCAAGCCTTTCGGCTTCGAGCAGGGGTTGGAGCTCCTCCGGCGTCAGCTCCTCGCCCCCGTCCGCGGTCTCTTCGAGAACGGGATTCTGGGCGACCTCGGCAGAGATCATCTCCTTAAGCTCTAGCCGGTTGAGCTGGAGCAGGCTGACCATCTGGACCAGCCCGGGCGTAAGGATCTGCTTCTGCTGGACTCTGACTTGCAGCCGTGGCGAAAGCGAACTCATGCCTAGCTACAGTTTATCACCGCGCCGCGAGGGCGTTAAGGGAAGAAACGGCGACTTTGGCAGCTTGCTTGCTGCCCTACAAGCGCCTGTGGCCAGCAACCGAGCTGTGACCCGCGGCATAAACTGTCGCGGCTCGCACAAACGCCGGCGCGCGAGCGGCCCCAGTAATGGCGCGGGCTCACATTTGTGCCGGCCAACGCGCTCCATGGAGGTCGCCCTTCTCAATCCGCCCCTGTCGTGACGTGGTCGTGGTCTTGCCAGGCGCGAAACGCCAGTTGATGCAGCGCGTTGGCTCAGCTTAGAACAGCAGCTTCAATCCGAGCTGGATCTGTCGCGACGTCGTGGTCGTGGTGGTAATCAATCCCGCCGACGCGCTGATCGCAGTCCCCGAAAAAACCGTCGCGTTGGGCGGGCCGAAGTTGGGGTGGTTCAGGATATTGAAGAACTCGGCGCGAAATTGGAGGGTGGTGCGCTCGGTTACGTGCGTGTTCTTGAACAGGGACAAATCGAGATCGGCTAAACCGGGGCCGGTGTAAACGCCGCGGCCCAGATCGCCGTAGGTTCCCGGCGTGGGCAACGAAAACGCGTTGGGGTTGTACCATTCTGTCGGACGGCCGATGATCACCGGGCCGGTGAAGGCCGTGTTGACGTTGGGACGGTCGGGGTTGCGCGTGTCGCCGTCGCCGGAACGGTTCGCGCCCACCTGCGGCGTGAACGGAAATCCGGTCAGCAGGGTGGTGATGGCGTTCAACTGCCAGCCGCTCAAGAGGCGATTGGAGCTTTTCGACCACGGCAGATCGTAGCTGAGCGAGATGCTCCCCTGCGCGGCGATGTTGAGCGCGGAGGGTCCCCAATCGAGCGGCAGATCGTTGCGATTGAGAATCATCTGGGCCTGGTTGTTGGCTTGCGCGCCGGTGAGCGCGGAGTTCATGTCGAGATCTTTCGACCAGGTGAAGTTTCCGCGGAACTGAAGGCCGTGGCTCAAGCGATGAATCACGTCGGTCTGGAGCGCGTTGTAGCTGGTGTTGCCTTCGGTGTACCAAAAAAATCCGGCGCTTAAATAAGGATTGGGGCGCTTGCCGGTGGGGATATACTGAGCGCCGTCAGGAACACATCCGACCGAGGGACCCGGCGCCGAGCCGCACGGAAGAATGCCGGTGGTCACGCCTCCCGAGTTGCAGCCGGAAGCATTGGCGCAGATTTCGGCGGGAATGGAGTTGGGATCGACGCTCAGCAACCCGTGATAGCCGTGCGATCCGACGTAGGCGACGCGCAGCGAGGTTCGCGGAGTGATTTCGCGCTCGATGGTGAAATTCCATTCGGCGACGGCGGGCGTGTACGCGTTCGGCTGGACGCCTTGCGGAGCGTAGGTGGTGCAGGGCGTAGGTACACCGGGGCCGCAGGCGGGTGCGACCGGCGAGTTGGGAACGATCGGCAGAAAAGAAGACAGCGCGCCTGAAAACGTCAGCGCGGCGTTATAGGGCGGAAGCGAATTCACCAGGAACGCAAGGTCGTCGATCAGCGAATAATAAATTCCGAACCCGGAGCGGATGGCGGTCTTGCCGTCGCCGAACGGGTCCCACGCCAGCGCGACGCGCGGCGACCACAGGTGCTTGGCGTTATTCTGCGTAAAAATCGACGAGCCGACCACCGGCGCAGTTTGGAGCACGCCGTTCGAGGTGATGAAGTTGGCGGCGCGGCCGTCGGCTTCGTTCCATCCGGTGGTGAACTCGTCGCGCAGGCCGAGCTGAACGGTCAGGTGGGGACGCAGCCGGATGGCATCCTGCACGTACCAGGCGCCGAACAGGCTGCGCCATCCGAGCTCGTTCGCGGTGGGGATCACCTGGAAGGTGCTGGCGGTGCCCTGAAGAAAGGTGGTGAAGCTGGTGAAGGTCGCCTGGCCGAGCTGGCGCGAGGCGCTGTCCTCGTTGTCCTGCATGCGCTGGAACCAGACGCCTGCGCTGATCTGATGGATTCCCTCGGTGATCTGCACGCCGTCGGTCACGGTGAACAGATTGCGGCGATTCCAGGATTCGGCGGCGTTGTTGGAGCCGGCCGAAGTGATGGTGGTCGAGCCGCTGGAGGTGGTCACGCCGCCGCCGATCACAATTCCGCCGACGGGCGCGCCGGTGACGAAAGAGAGCGCGGGCGGGAACTGCTGATATTGATAAGGTTCAAAATTGAAGTCCGCGCGAGTGAATCCCGCGGTGAAGGTATTCAGGATGCGCGGCGAGACCACGTGAGTTTCCTGAATGCCGGCGACCTGATCGATCAGCGTTTCATACGAGGCGAACAGCGGATCGGCGTTGGGCGTGAGATTGGTTCCGTTATCGATGGTGTAGGAATCGGAGAGCGTGTCGCGCGAGGACAGGTTGTAGTCGTTGCGGACGGTGCCGAAATCCTCGCGGATGCTCTGGCGCGGATTGTTATAGGCCAGCGCGGTGCCGCTGGGCACGCCGTTGGCGTACAGTTCGGGCCCGTTGGCGACGGGCCACAGCGCCATGTACTGAAGTATGGACGGGTTGAGATTGGAGACGGGCTGGTAGACTCCGGAGGAATTCGGCAGCAATCCCTGGCGAGCCTGGTTATCGGGGACCACGCTCACGTTACTCACTGCGAGGGCCTGGCGGAAGCCTTCGTAATTGGCGAACACGAACGCGCGATTTTTCCTGATCGGACCTCCCAGCGCGCCGCCGAACTGATTTCTGCGGAAGGGAGGGACGGTGGCGAGATCGAAAAAGTTGCGCGCGTCGAAAAAGCTGTTGCGCAGAAACTCGAAAATCGTTCCGTGCAGCCGGTTCGATCCGGACTGCGTGACCACGATCACCTGCGCGCCGGCGCGTTTGCCGTATTCGGCGCCGTAGGTGTCGGTGAGAACGTTGAACTCGCGGACGGCGTCGATGCCCAAAAGCTCGCCGCTCGCGCCGCCGGGGCTGACGCCGAGCTGGCTCGATCCGGTGTACTCGATTCCGTTCCACAGAAAAATATTTTCGGAGGTGCGGCGGCCGTCGACGGTGAAGGTATTGCCGTCGCTGGTGCTGGTGTTGGCGCTCTTCATGCCGCTGAAGTTGATCGCGCCGGGATTGAGCGCGATGAGATTGTCGTAGCTGCGGCCGTTCAAGGGGAGATCCTTCACCTGGCTTTCGGTGACGACGCCCGAGACGGCCTGGGTGGTGGTGTTGACGATCGGCGTCTGTTCATTGACGCTGACTTCCTGCACGAACTCGCCGACCTGGAGGTTGAAGTTCACGACGGCCTGCTGTCCCACCTGGAGATCGATGCCGCTGCGGACGGCGGGCTTGAATCCCTGCTTTTCGGCGCGAACCTCCTGGGCTCCGAGCGGCAACGCGACCACGGTGTAATCCCCGTTGTCGTCGGTGGTGGTCTTGCGCACCGCGCCGGTTTCGATGCTGCGGACGGTGATGGTGACGCCTGAGACGGTGGCGCCGCTTGCGTCCTCCACTTTTCCGGAAATGGAGCCGGTGACTTGAGCGTAAACGCTGCTGAGCAGGAAGGTGAGAGCGAAAAGCGACGCGGCAGTACGCAAAGCGAGTCTCCTCAGGATCCGCGCATAAGCTTCGCGACGGAATTAACGTTATTATGTCAAGCCTTTGGCTTAGTGTAAAATATGCCGCTATGCAGCGCGTGGTGCGCTCTGGTTTCAACTCCTTATCGTTATCGTTGCCCTTGTGCGGACGAGCCGATCGTTCCGCCAGATGGAAGAAGGGAAATTTTCGCTAAGCGATCGCGTGACGCTGGAGGATGGGTCCGTGACCTGTATGGAAACCGGCTAAACCCGAGCCATTGCCGGCGCGGCTCGCGTTATCCTGGAAGTTGGACCCGCATCGCGCCGAGCGAGTCTCGGAAAGCATTCGCGAAGAGCTCGAAGAACTGATCGGCTACGAACTGTCCGACCCGCGGGTCGGGCCGGTCACGGTGACGGAGGTGCATCTTTCGCCCGACTTTCGCCACGCGCATGTGAGCCTGATCCTCTCCGGAACCGCAGCCGAACAAAGCGCGACGCTCGAAGCGCTGCAACACGCCAAGCAGTTTCTACGGCATCAGTTAGCCGAGCGATTGCAGCTTTTTCGCACGCCCGATCTGCAATTCGAACCGGCGCTTCCGCCCGGATTGGACGCGAAGGTTCCGCAAATTCTTCGCCGCATCAAGCGGGGCCGGCCGCGGTCCGCCTAAATGAAAAAACGAACCCAACGGTCTTGAAAAAAATATCGCCCGGCTCAGATCCAGTGTGCTAACGTTGTGAAAGGGACGCACTTCCGCCCGTCCCGTCGCGCTTGAGTTCGCCGGAAGACGGCTGCGATCCCCGTTTGGTTAAGACATTTTTAGGAGTGGACCCGAATGCGAGTGGCTCCCATGAACAGCCGCTTTCTCGACGCCTGCCGCCGCCGGCCGACGGACGTTCGCCCGGTCTGGTTTATGCGCCAGGCCGGACGTTACATGAAGCAGTACCGCGACATCCGCGCCAAGCACACGATTTTAGAAATCTGCAAGCGGGCCGACCTGGCGGCGCAGGTGACCTTGCAGCCAGTGGAAGTTCTGGACGTCGACGCGGCGATCATTTTCGCCGATCTTTTGCTCCCGGTCGAGCCGATGGGATTGAAGCTGCGCTTCACCGCCGGGGAAGGCCCGCACATCGATAATCCCGTCCGAACGTCGAGCGATATCGACTCGCTTTCGATCTCGAATACGGACGATTTGGGCTACGTGGGTGAAGCGATCCAGCTTGTGGTCAAGGCGCTGGCCGGGCGCGTTCCGGTGATCGGATTCGTGGGCGCGCCGTTCACCATGGCGAGCTACATGGTGGAAGGCGGCAGCTCGCGCCATTATATCCGCACCAAGCAGATGATGTATCGCGACGAAACGCTGTGGCGCAGGTTGATGGGCAAGCTGGTGGACGTGTTGGGTTCGTTTGGCGTTTTGCAGGTGGCAAGCGGAGCGCGGATCGTGCAGGTTTTCGATAGCTGGGTGGGCGCGCTAGGGCCGGACGATTACGTTCGCTATGTTGCCCCATACTCCCGCGCGCTAATTGAGCGAATTCGCGCAGCGGGGGTCCCGGTGATCCACTTCGGAACGGGCGCGGCGGGCTTTTTTCGAGAGCTGCACGCGGCCGGCGGCGACGTTATGGGCGTGGACTGGCGGGTGAATATCGACCAGGCGTGGATGGATATCAGCTATCGGTCGGCGGTGCAGGGGAATTTGGACCCTGCCGTGCTCTTCGCACCATTGCCGGAGCTGAGAATGCGGGTTCACGAGCTGTTGAAGCGCACCGGCTCGCGTCCCGGGCATGTGTTTAATCTCGGCCACGGAATCTTGCCGGAGACACCGGTGGATCATGTGAAAGCGTGTGTCGAAATTGTCAGAGAATTCAAACTCTAAGCGGGTGGTGATCGTCGGCGGCGGCATCGCCGGGCTGTCGGCGGCGTACGACCTGACGCGTGCGGGCGTCGAATGCACGGTTTTTGAACAGAATTCGCGCCTGGGCGGCGTGATCGAGACCAAGAGCTGGGACGGCTGCACCATCGATTGCGGCCCGGACAGCTTCATCAGCGCGAAACCGGAAGCGCTGGCGCTGATCAAGGAGATCGGCCTCGAAAGCGAGCTGATCGGCTCGAACGACCACCAGCGGACAACTTACATCCAGAAGCGCGGGCGACTGGTCGCGCTGCCGGACGGCGTGATGATGATCGTTCCGTCGAAGATCATGCCGATGGTGAAGTCGCCGCTGCTGAGCTGGGCGACCAAAATCCGCATGGGATTCGAGCTGCTGCGCCGCGCGCCGGCCGGACCGGCTCCGGATCGCAGCGTGGCCGATTTCGTGGTCGATCATTTTGGACGCGAGACGCTCGATTATCTTGCCGAGCCGCTGCTTTCGGGCGTCTACGGCGGCGATCCGGGGCAGTTGAGCGTGGCAAGCGTGCTGCCACGCTTTGTCGATATGGAAACCAAGTACGGGAGCCTGGGGCGCGCGGTGATGAAGGCCAAACGTCCTCCCGGCGGAGGGTCGCTGTTCCGGTCGCTCAAGCCGGGACTGGGTGTTTTGATCGAGCGGCTCTCTAAGGCTCTGCGCGTGGAGCACAAACGCGTGGAGAGAATTGAAACGAACAGTGGATTTCGCATTCGCGCGGGCGGGAGCTGGCTGGAGGCGGACAGCGTGATTCTCGCGTGTCCGTCCTGGTGCGCGGCTGAGCTCGCCGGCAATGTTGAGCCGGATCTGGCCGCGCGTTTGAACGAAATCCCGTACAGTTCGTCCTTGACGCTGTCGCTCATTTACGACGCCGCGAAATTCGACGGAATGCGCGCCGGCTTCGGGTTCCTGGTGCCCAAGCGCGAGCGGAAGCGCGTGGCGGCGGCGACCTTCGTCGGCACCAAATTCCCGTTCCGCGCGCCGGAAAACCGGATTATCGTGCGGGTGTTCATGGGCGGCGCAACGGACGAAGCGATTCTGAGCGAGCCCGACGAAAGGGTCGTCGCGATCGCGCGCGAGGAACTGCGCTCGATCCTGCATCTGAGGACGGAGCCGATGACGCACTTCATTTCGCGCTGGCCGCGTTCGATGGCGCAATACACGGTCGGCCACAGCAAGCGGATTGCGGAGATCAAGGCGCGGGCCATGGCGATTCCGGGCTTGTACCTGGCGGGAAACGGTTACGACGGAATCGGCTTGCCGGATTGCGTGCGCACGGGCCGCGCGGCGGCCAAAGCGATCATCAGCGCGCCGAATCCGGTCGCGTCGGTGAACAGGTGAAACAGCAGCAGGTGACGATGTGTTTCAAGCGCGTCGCCGAGTGAGGCGAGCGCGAATTCGCCCGCGCCCATCGCGAGCGCGAAAAGAATCAGCCAGCTTCGTTTCCACGCGCCCAGCGCCAGCGCGAAGGCGTACCAGACCACGATATGCGCGGGCCATAGCGCGAACAGGCGCGCGCGCAGATCGCTCCACAGGGCCATGCGGCCGGTTCGCGCGCCGGGAGGATGACCGTCCTCGCGGCGGAAGTTGGACACATTCGAGGGGCGCATCTCGGGCGCTTCGTGCTGGAGATCGTCGCTGAAAAAGCGCAGCACGGCGCCGGGATGGCGCAGGTAGTAGCGCATCAACGCGACATTCGAAGTGCGGCGGACGAAATCGCGCGCCCAGGGGATATCGCGTGTGGGACTGGACGCATCGAAGGCATTGATTCCGATGTATCCGAGATCCGCCGGCGTCAATCCCAGAGGGGCGGCGTCTTGAACAGATGGGCGGATCTTCGAAAAAATCAGGTTGAAACGCGGCGTGACGGCCAGCAGATCGGGGTTGGCGCGGATGGTCCAGAGCGCGGCGGCGGCGATCACGCAGGCGAGCAGGACCGGGGTGAATCGTCTGGCGCGCCACGCGACCAGGGTGAGCAGCGCGGCCGGGATCGCGAACAGAAATGCGTGCTGCGGTTTGGAAGTGATGAACAAAAGCGCGAAGGCGGCAAAACCCGGCGCCCATTTTGCGCGAGCCTGGAGCGCCGGTAGAATCGCGATCATTCCGAAGGCGCCGATGAGCGCGGCCACGTCGGTATAAAACGAGTTCAGATACGCGACATTGGAGACATCGAAAAAAATGAGCAGCGCCGCCAGCGCCGCGATCCACCATCGAAAGCCGTCGAGCGGCCGGATCGAAACCAACAGCAGCGCGTAGGCGAGGAGCCATAGAATCGCGTGCACCGCCGCCAGCCAGCGGATATCGAAGCGCGACGGGTCGGAAACGCGCAGCTCGATTTGCGATGCGATGGAGGCGAGGGCATGCTCGGAAGAAGGCAGATTGGCTTCGTAACATTGCTGGGGATTGCGGATGTAATCGGAGCGGAAATACAGGAAATTATCGGCGCCGTTATCCTCGCCTGCGATGCACAAGCGTCCGGCGATCTTTCCGAAATCGCCGTTGTTGGCCATGCCGATGAATCCGGGGAGAAAGAGAAGCCAGGCGAGCACGAGGGTTGCGATGGAGAGAGCTGCGAGCTCGCGGCGTTGCATGGGAAAACAGACAGTATAATCGTTGAGCCGAGCGGTGAAGCCGGGTTGATGCGCGCGCGGCGCGTCTTGACCTTCACCCTGCTCTAACGCGACGATTGATGGAGTGCGGGTGCTCGTCTGCGACGATCAGATCGACGTGCTGGAGGCGATCCGCCTGCTGCTCAAAGGCGCGGGGCATCAGACCGAAACGGTCGATTCGCCGCGAGCGGCGATGGCCGCGGCCGAGCGCGACGGCTTCGATCTGGTCCTGATGGACATGAACTATTCGCGCGACACGACGTCGGGGGACGAGGGGCTGGATCTGCTCGACAAGCTGCTCCAGCGGGACGAATCGGTGCCGGTGGTGGTGATGACGGCATGGTCGAGCGTGGATCTGGCGGTGGAAGCGATGCGGCGCGGGGCGGTGGATTTCATTCAGAAGCCGTGGGACAACGTGCGCCTGCTGGCGACCATCGAAAAACTCGCCGACCGCTCCGAGCAGCGCAAGAAAGCGAAAAGCGAGCTGGAGATCGCGCGGCACGTGCAGCAGCGCCTGCTTCCGCAGCACGCGCAGACGCTCCAGACGATCGCGTTCGGCGGGCGCTGTCTTCCGGCGCGTGAAATCGGCGGCGATTACTACGATTTTCTGGATCTCGGCCCGGGGCGGCTGGGGGTTCTGCTGGCCGACGTTTCGGGAAAAGGGGTCGCGGGCGCGCTGCTCACCGCGAGTCTGCAGGCTTCGTTCCGCAGCCAGCTCGAGCTGGGACTGCGCAATCCCAAGGGGCTGCTGGTTTCGGTGAACAAGCTATTCCACGAATCGACGCCGGCGGAATATTTCGCGACGATGTTCTTCGCCGAATACCGCGAGCAGGGGCGCGAGTTGAATTACATCAACTGCGGGCATCCGGCGGCGCTGATTCTGCGGGCGTCGGGCGCGGTGGAACGGCTGGAAGCGACGGCGCTGCCGATCGGGGTGTTCGCGACGCTCAAGTGCGAGGAGAAAACGGTGAAGCTCGCGCCGGGCGACGTGCTGCTGGTATTTTCCGACGGGGTGCTCGAAGCGGGCCTCGATCAGGGCGAGGAGTTCGGCGAGGCGCGCCTGATCGCGTCGGCGCAAGCGGCGCGGGCAGGTGGAAACCAGGCGGGCGGGGACGTGGACGCGCTGCTCGATCGGGTGATGCAGGATGTGCAGCATTTCAGCCCGGGCCAGCAGTTCGACGACGTAACCGTGGTGGCCGTGCGCGCGCGTTGACCGCATTATATCCCTTGACACGCATATGCTTCTTAGAGTATATAAGAGGAGTGGAGTCCGCGTTTGAAGTCATTGCCGAGCCGAACCGCCGCGCGATTTTGAGCCTGCTGGTCTATTCCGAACGGTCCGTGGGAGAGATCGAGCGGAAGCTCGGCATGCCGCAGCCGGCGGTATCCAAGCACCTGCGAGTGCTGCGAGAGGCGGGTTTCGTCGAATCCACGGTGGACGGGCAGCGCCGTCTGTACCGGCTGAAACCGGAGCCATTTCGGCAGGTGGATGCGTGGCTCGCTCCGTTCCGCCGGTTCTGGTCGGCGCATGTAGATGCTCTCGAACGCCACCTGGACCGGATGGATCAAACTACAGCAGAGAAAGCGATGAGGAGGAAAAGATGAGCGGTCGCGAATCATACGCACCGGGTCCCGCCAGTGGAGCGCGGATCGAAAAGGACGGAGAGCAGTGGACGCTGGTGGTCCAGCGGGAATTGCGCCACTCGCCGGAAAAAGTGTGGAGTGCGCTGACCGATCCGGCGCAACTGCGGGAGTGGGCGCCGTTCGATGCCGACGGAAGCCTGGGTCTCACGGGAGCCAGGGTGAAGCTCACCACGGTGGGGGCGCCTTCGCCGCACGTCACCGAAACGACGGTGACGCGAGCGGACGCGCCCAGGACGCTCGAGTACAACTGGGGCGGGTTTCAAATGCGCTGGGAGCTGGAAGATTCAGGGGGCGGCACGCGCCTGACGTTGTGGCACAGCATCGACCGGCGCTTTATTTCGTGGGGCGCGGCGGGCTGGCATATTTGTTTCGATGTTCTGGACCGGCATCTGGCGGGCGAGCCCATCGGACGCATGGTCGGCCCCGAGACCATGAAGTTCGAAGGCTGGCAGCGATTGACCGCGGAGTATGCCAAGCAGTTCGGCATCGAAGTTCCGAGCTGGCCGGCGCAGAAGTCCTAGGAGCTTGTTGAAAAAGGGGACTATGCCCTCAGGCGGCGCATCGGCCGACGCGCCGCGTGAGCCCGGTAAAAAAAACGCGAGAGACGGAGCCGACCATGAAAAAACCCGTTCCGATGGAATCCGCCTCCCGGCGCATTGACGAAAGGATCAGGGAACTTGCGGACTGGCGCGGGAGAATGCTCGCTAAGGTTCGCAGGATCGTGCACGAGGCAGACCCTGAGATCGTCGAGGAGTGGAAGTGGATGGGAACTCCGGTGTGGTCCCACGCGGGCATCGTGTGCACGGGCGAGACGTACAAGGACCACGTCAAGATGACATTTGCGAAAGGGGCCCGGTTGAAGGATCCTTCCCATTTGTTCAATGCGAGCCTGGAGGGGAATGTGCGGCGCGCGATCGACATCCACGAAGGCGGCGAGGTGGATGAGGCGGCGTTGAAGGATCTCATTCGCGGGGCGGTAATGCTGAATCTCATGGGCAAGGGCGATTCGAAGCGCACAGGAGCGGGCCGCAAGCGGGCGGGCTAGACCGTAAGACCCGACCAACGCGCTCCATTACTGTCGCGCCTCAGGCTGTGGCGGGAGCCATGCCGCCGTTAGACGACGTGGAACAGACCCGCCGCGGCGTAGCCGAGCAGGCCGCCCAGCACGGCTCCGGCGATCACGTCACTCAAGAAGTGCATCCCCAGCAGAATGCGGGAGAGCGCGATGCTTACGGCGCAGAAGAACAGGCCCGGCAGCATCGCGTGATAGAAATCGCCGAGCGACATGGTCATCGCGAACGCCGTGATCGTGTGACCCGAGGGGAACGAGAACTGGTCCGGAGGAAGAAGCGTCGCCCAGCAGTGCGGCTCCAACGCGCACGGGCGCTTCCGCCCGAAGGCTCGCTTCAACCTGATGAACGCCGCGATACCAACACCCACCGCGGCCGCCGCCGCTCCGATCGCCCGGAACCGTTCCGGGCCCCCGGCGAGCGACACCACCAGACCCATGGCGTACCAGAGCCATCCGTCGCCTCCACGGGTCGCCGCGATCATCCACAGGCGTAGCCAGCGCGGCGCGCGCCAGCGATTCACCCGCCGCATCAGGCGGTGATCGCCGGCTTCGACCATGCGGATTACAGCTTCGGCGCCCATGCTACACTTTTAGTCCGCCTGCGTGACACCTTGGTGACTTCGCTATAAAACATTTGTGAAGAATTTTGTGAAACGGATACAGTTTGTCTATTTCGACGCCGGAGGGGGCCATCGCGCGGCCGCGACAGCGCTCAAAACGGTGATCGAGCAGCAGGCGCGGCCTTGGGAAATCACGCTGGTCAACCTTCAGGAACTGCTTGGTCCGCTGGATATCTTCCGCAAAATCACGAAGATCGATCTTCAGGACCTGTACAACCTGATGCTGGCGCGCGGGTGGACCCTGGGTTCGGCGCAATGGCTGCGCCTGATGCACGGCGTGATTCATCTGTACCACTCCGCAACGGTGCCTTTACTCGAACGTCACTGGACTGAAACAAAACCCGACCTGGTTGTTTCACTGGTCCCGAACTTCAACCGCGCTATGTTCGAAAGTCTCCAAAAAGCCTCGGCGCGCACGCCATTTTTCACTATTCTAACAGATTTCGCCGATTATCCACCGCATTTCTGGATCGAAAAGCAGGCGCAATTTCTGATCTGCGGCACGGAAAAAGCCGTAGAACAGGCCCGGACGCTGGGATATGACGGAAATGTATTTCGCGTGTCCGGCATGATCCTGCGGCCGAATTTCTATGCGCCGTTTGAAAAAGACCGGGCGGCGGAGCGCGCGCGGCTGGGTCTCGATCCGGCGCGGCCCACCGGATTGGTGTTGTTCGGAGGGCAGGGATCGAAGGTGATGGCGGAGATCGCGCGCAGCCTGCGGGACACGCAGCTGATTCTGATCTGCGGGAAAAACGGGAAGCTCGCCGAGGAGCTGCGCGCCATGCCCTCGGCGGCTCCGCACTTCGTCGAAGGATTCACCAGCGAAGTGCCCTATTACATGCATCTGTGCGATTTTTTCATCGGCAAGCCGGGCCCCGGGAGCATCAGCGAAGCGATCGCCATGAAGCTTCCGGTGATCGTCGAAAAGAATGCGTGGACGCTGCCGCAGGAGCGCTACAACACCGAATGGGTGCGCGAGCGCGGCGCGGGGATCGTGCTCTCGAATTTCCGCGGCATCGACGCGGCGGTGAAGCAGCTTCTCGATTCGCTCGACGATTATCGCGCGCGTGTCGAAAAAATCGAAAACCGAGCGGTGTTTGAAATTCCCGGCATTCTGGAGCGTATACTGTCAGCGTGAAGCCGCTGTTCTCTCTTCTGGCGCTCGCCGCGACGGCCGGCGCCCAACCCGAACGCATGATTCTCGACACGGATTGTGCGGTATTCAACGACGACGGCGCGGCGATGGCGATGCTGCTCCAGAGGCCGCGCCAGGTGGACCTGATCGGCGTGACGCTGGTTGCGGGAAATATGTGGCCGTATGCCGGCGCCGAGTACATGTTCCGCACGCTCGACGCGATGAATCGCAGCGGCATCGTGCTGTACGCGGGCGCGCAGGCGCCGCTGGTGCACAGCCGCGCGATGGCGCAGAAGGAAGCGAAAGAATGGGGCGAGCATTATCTGGGTGCGTTCGCCGAAGATCCGCCGGAGAAAACCAAGAACGGCAAGCGCGTGTCGCGGCGCAGCGCGGTGGATTTGATGATCGAAGCGCTGGAGAAAACGCCCGGGGAAATCACCATCGTCGAGATCGGACCGATGACCAATCTGGCGATCGTGCTGCGGCTGCGGCCCGATCTCGAAACGAAAATCAAGCGCCTGGTTTTCATGGGCGGCGCGGTTCACGTGAGCCCGCCCGCGGAGGAAGGCCGCGCGGCGGAATTCAACTTCTGGTTCGACCCGGAGGCCGCGCAGGTGGTGCTGCGCTCGGCGATCCCGGAGAAGATCATGGTCGGGCTAGATCTCTGCGATCACGCGAAAATCGACAAGGCGCATTTCGAGGAGATCGCGTCGGCCAAGACGCCGCTGGCGGCCCTGTATCGCGAAGACATGGGCAAGCGTTTCAAGAAAAATCCCGACGCGCGCGCGGGGATTTGGGATTGCCTGGCAGCCGCTTACGTGCTCGATCCGACCTGGGTGACCAGGCGCGAATCGGACTATCTGGACGTCGATGTGACGTTCGGCAAGAATTACGGCGCCGTGAAGCCGCTCGACCGCTCCATCGCGCCGGACGCGACGCCGGTGGATGTGCTGCTCGATCTGAATTTCGATAAATTTTTCGCGCTGTACAAGGAGCTGCTGACGCAACAGCCGTGAATGAACGTGAATTCTATTTACTTGCGTTGGCGTCAATATACCTGACGCACTCCGACCAACGCGCTCCATAACTGTCGCGCCTCAGCCTGTCGCCAGGATCATGTGGCCGCGATGCCGTGAGTTAGTAAATCATTTCGGGTGGGCGGTGTATTGGGGCTGCGGAGGATTCAGCTTGACCTCGATGGTCCTTTCGGCTTCGCGGATATCGAAGGTTTCGCCGTAGGTCTGATAATCCTTGGCGATCACCTGAATCAGGACCTTGCCCTGGGGGATCGACGGGACCTTCACCGCGCCTTCCTGATTGGACCGCAGCTCCCACTCTTCGCGTTCCTTGGCGCCGAATTTCGCCACCGAGCGGCCTTCCACGAACTTGACGATCACGCTGGCGTCCTGGACCGGATGGCCGCGCTGATTGGTGACCACAATTTTGAGATTGGTGGTATTCTTGTCGGCCGCGACGGCCGGAAGAAGCGCGGAAACCAGAAGCAACAACATCGTGCGCATGTGCTGGTATTATCTCACGCGTCGCGGCGTTCCGCGCCCGCGTAAACGCGCGCGGCGCACATTCGTCTACAAGGTTAGCCCTCGGAAGGCGGCGTGGTTACAGGCGCCGTTTGAAAACAACAGAGGAGAAACATGAGCAGGAGTATTTTTTTTGACGCAGCGGCGACGCTGGTTTTGAGCGCCGCATGCATTTACGCGCAGCGGCCGTTCGCATCTTCATCGAGCACTACGGTCACCAATGCTACCGGCACGATTTCGCAAGTGAATTATGGTCCCGGAGGCAATATCGACGGATTTCTGGTCGGCACCAACATTCTGCTGGTGTTTCCCGGGAACGTGACGGGCGGTGTCAGCTCGCTCGGCGCGGCGGGCAACAGCGTAACGTACAGCGGAACGGCGATGACCAGCTCATCCGGATTTGAAACCGTTCGGGTGACCAGTTTCACCAACACGACCACGAAAGCCACGTACACGGCGCCCACCTCGACCTCGGCCAGTTACGGTCCCACGCAAGGGTCCATAAAGCAGTTGAATTACGGACCGGGCGGAGGCGTGGACGGGTTCCTGTTTGAAGCTTCGGGCAGTTCGACTCCGGTGCTGGTGGTCTTCGGTCCCCAAAGGGGGAGCTCCACGCTCGCCTCAGCGCTGACGGCGGGCGCGACGGCGTCGGTTACGGGAAACAGCCGGACCAATTCCAACTCGGGATTGACGGTGGTGCGCGCAAGCTCGCTGACCATCAACGGGCAGACGTTTGTGTTGAACGGCGGCGGATTTGGACCTGGGTTCCGCGGCGCGGGACGCGGAGGTCCGGGGGGCGGATTCTAATTCGCCGCGATGGTGAGCGCCCGGTTCACACCGACGACGTGAAAATCGACTCCGGCCTCACGAGTCTGTGGAAACCGGCTAAACCCGCGCCATTGCTGGCGCGGCTCGCAATGATGCCGCGGGCGACGATTTTGGCGAGCTCCCGGTTCATTCTGACGACGTGAAAATCGACCCCGCCCTCACGGGCGGGGCCTTTCGATTTATGCAATATCCGGCAATAAAAACTTCCGCGGCGATCCGGCCTGTTCCGTCACTGCTTCCGCGGCCAGATAGCCGCTGCGCACTGCGCCTTCCATAATTGCCGGCCATCCGGTGCGGGTCCAGTCGCCCGCCAGAAACAGATTGCGCACTTCGGTTCGCGCCGGCGGACGGCGCGATTCGAGGCCGGGGCGCGGCGAAAGCACCGCGCGAACTTCCTTCACCACGTGCGCTTTTTCGACCCGAGCCTGGCGCGTCGCGGGAAAAAATTCGGCGAGCTCGCGCAGCGCCAGCCCGATGACCTCGGCGCGCGGCATCTCGACCAGAGTGTAGGACGCGCTCACGACGAGCTGAACATATCGGCCTTCACTCTTATTGAAAATCCACTGAATGGTCCGGTCGAGCAGGGTGGCCTGCGGAATATCAATCACCGGCCGGTCGAACCACAGATGAATTCCGGTGATGGGCGCGTGGGTGAATGCGGAAACATCCACGGGGAGATCAAGCTGTGGCAGGCGTTCAAAGGGCAGCGCGCAGACGTAATAATCGGCGCGATGACACTCCCCGGCCGCGCGGATGCATTGGACCATGCCTTCACGAATGTCGATCTGATCGACGGGCGCGCGCAGGCGCATCTCGACGTGGCCGATGCGCGACCAGGCATCGGACCGGTACAGCTCGCCCAGCGGCACCGCGGGCACGCCCATTTCATAAGCGTTGGACGCCGCCAGGAACGCGAGCCGAAAGACCTGAAATCCGTGCGCCGCGGCGATGCGATCGGGCTCTTCGCTGATGGCGCTCACCAGCACCTGGCGCCAAAAGCGCTCGATCGCGCGGGGCGGCTGACGATGCTCGTCGAGCCATTGCTTCATTGTGATCTGGTCGAGATCCTTGCGCTTCGATTCACGCCGGATCGCGAGGAGGCCGCGCATGACGGCCAGCTTCTCCGAAAAATTCAGAAATTTGAGCGATAAAAACGATCCCGCGAAGTGCAGAGGAGCCGGGAGCAGACCCGCGCGCATCACGCTGCGGCGGCCGCCCGGTTCGATGAACACGTACTCCGGATACCAGCGGATATCGTTGGAGACGCCCAGGCGCTGGTAGAAATCGATCAGGTTGACGCAGCAACGCAAGAGGATGTGCTGGCAGTTATCGATGATCTCCGCGCCGGCTTCGTAGGAAGTCGCGCGTCCGCCGAGGAAGGGGCGCGATTCGAACAATCGCACGCCGTGGCCCGCGCCGCCCAGCGCAGCCGCAGCGGCCAGGCCCGCAAGCCCGCCGCCGATCACGATCACATCGGACATCTACCCTAGCGTAGCGTCAGAAAGTGGCGCCGGAAACTAGCGCGACGGGACTCTCGCACGGTGTCCGCCGCCCCAGTCTCCATTGATGATCTCGATGATGAGCCACAGGATGATGGCGATAAATAGGATGTCGCTCGGGTCGAGTCCCATAAAGTTAAGTTCTTCCAGTATGGCGGAAGTACGGCAATCGAGCAAGTACTAAGCAGCCCATTACGGGCGATTCCCTGCAAAGATAGGGCGAATTGCTTAGCAGCCTGCGCCAAAAAATGGGGACAGTCCACCGGCGCGACTAGGGGCAAAGGAGTTACGGTCGCGCCTTGGGACAGTCCCCACTTTTGACACTGGCCGCTAGGCTCCTACCCGCGCGTGTCCGAGGAGCTTCACCACGTTCTCGATCAGCTTCAACCCGCAATTTTGATCGAGGGTGAGAATCGATTCGGGATGAAATTGGACGGCTTCCATGGCGAGATCGCGATGGCGCACGCCCATGATGATTCCGTCGTCCGATTCCGCGGTGACCTCCAGGCACGAAGGCAGTTTTTCGGGGATCGCGTACAAGGAATGATACCGTCCCACGCGAAACTCCTCCGGCAATCCGGCGAACACGCCTGCGCCGCGATGGCGAACGGTCGAAGGTTTCCCATGCATGGGATATGCAAGCACTCCCAGCTCGCCGCCGAAGGCCTCGACCATCCCCTGCAATCCCAGACAGACGCCGAAGACGGGCACTTCGAGCTTAGCCGCGCGGCGCACCAACTCCGGCACGCCGAAATCCGAAGGCCGTCCGGGGCCGGGCGAAATCAGGATCAGCGACGGCTGCATCCGTTCAATCAACGCGAGCGGGAATCCGGCGCGATAGGTCATCACTTCAGCGCCGGTCTGGCGCGCGTAATTGGCCAGCGTGTGGATGAAGCAATCCTCGTTGTCGACGAGCAGCAGCCGCACGCCCGCTCCGTTTTCCTGAGCCGCGTGATAGCGCTCCGGCGCGGGCTGCGGATCGAGCGCGCGGAAAAATCCCGTGGCTTTGAGCCAGCACTCGCGATTTTCGTTCTCCGGAATCGAATCGTACAGCAGAGTCGCGCCGGCGCCATAGCTCGCGACGCCATCGCGCAGATGGATGGTGCGAATGGTGATGCCGGTATTCACGTCGCCATCGAGCGCGATCATGCCCACCGCGCCGCCATACCAGGCGCGCGCGTCTTTTTCGAGATTCTCGATCGCCTGCGCGGCCCATTTTTTCGGCGCGCCGATGATGGTCACCGCCCACATGTGGGTCAGAAACGCATCGAGCGAATCGAAGCCTTCGGCGAGGGTGCCTTCCACGTGATCCACGGTGTGAAATACGCCTGCGTACGATTCGATCAGCCTGCGCCCGATCACGCGCACCGACCCCGGCTCGCATACACGCGATTTATCGTTGCGATCGACGTCGCTGCACATGGTGAGCTCGGACTCTTCCTTGGTGGAATTGAGCAGCTCGCGAATGCTGTCGGCGTCGCGCAGCGGGTCGCCGGTGCGGCGCGCGGTCCCGGCGATGGGGCAAGTTTCGACGCGGCGTCCTTCGACGCGCACGAACATTTCGGGCGAAGCACCGATCAGCTGCTGGTCGCCGAATTGGAGCAGGAATTCGTAGGGGCTGGGGCTGGCGTGCTGGATTCGCTCAAACAGCTCCGATGCGCTTCCCGAATAGGGCGCGCGAAACGTCTGCCGCAGCACGACCTCGTAATAGTCGCCGCGGCGCATGCCTTCGCGCACGGTCTCGACCTTAGCCATGTACTCTTGGGCGGTGTGATCGGAAGCGATTGGCGCCGGTTGGGCGGGCTTCGGCTTTTTCAGTCGCTTCGCCGCTGCTTTCGCGCCCGTGGTGCTTACGCCGCCGCGCGCGAAATCGTAGCGGAACCGTTCGATCTGCTCCTTTTTGCGATCCATGAAATAGATGTCGTCGCACAGGAACAGATGCAAATCCTTAACGCCGGCGCGCGGAAGTTTACGCTCGATGGGATCGAACTCAAACAGCAGATCGTAGCCGAACGCGCCGACCAGCGCGAGTCGGGACGCGAGAGGATTGCGGAATTCATCGATCAGGATGCGGAGAATCGAAAACGCGGAGGGCTGTTTGCTGCGCTCCTCTTCCGGGAACAATGCGGGCAGCGGCTTCAATACTCCGCGCAATTCGCCCCGGTTAAAAGAAAAATGCTCCCAGTGCGGGTGCGGGCGAAGCAGCGGTTCGAGAATCCGGTTCAGAATTTCGCCGCGATGATTGAGGGGCCGGAAGACGATTTCGCGGCCGGCGGCGATAATTTCAACCGGCGGCGCAAGGGAGGCGAAATCCCAGCGCGCGTAGCGCTCGGGGTATTCATAGCCCGAGGAAAAATACACTCCGCGCCGCGAATCGAGCCGGCGCAGCAGATCGTGCAATCCGCGCGCGTACGGAATTTTCGAAATCGACCGCGTGACGGCGATGCCGCCGGGAGTGGAATAAACTTCGGAGCGCATACAACCACCAGGGCGTGGGCACTTCAGGATAGCATCGCCCGGGCGGCCGCGGGCGCTATTTGAGCCACGCGGTCTGCGAGCGCACCGCGACCCATTTTCCCTGGCGATTCATGAACACGTCCATCCACACGTATTTTCCGCTGGTATCTTTACCTTTGTCGGTGCTCTTTTCCGTATCGCTTCCCTGCACCACGGCCATCCGGCCACCCATCAGCACCTTCACGTCCATGGGGCCGAGCTCGTACGACTCAAGCTTAACCGCGCCGGTTTTGACGTCGTTCAGAGCTCTCCGCCGGTCCTCGATGCTGCCATCGGCGGAGATGGCGCGCCAATCGGCGCCGAGGATCTCGCCGAGTCTCCCCGCATCGCCGGTCTTAATGGCTTCCTCCCAGTCCCGTTCCAGTTTTTGGACGGTTTCCGAGATGGCCGCGGCGTCCTCTTTCGCGGCGGCGCCGCCTTTCGGAGCTTGTCCGAATGCGGGCAAAAGACAAACACAGACAATCCCAATTCCGGTGATTTTCTTCATTCCAGATCTCCTCAATCCGACGAAGTATATCACTGGCGAGCATGTCACTGGTGACGGGGTAGACTGAAGCGTTGCCGTTCGATGATTACAAGGTGGTCCTTTATCTAAAAAGCTTCTTGCCCCACGCCCGGAGGCGATCCTTCCAGCTCAACGAGCGGGCGGGAGCGGAGGGGAGCGGCTCGAAATCGCGCGTGGAATGGACCGAGGGAAGCGGCGGCGGAGGGTTATAGGAGGTCTTCGAAACCATGTGCACGCGGTATCCGGTGAAGGCATAGGTGCGTTTGTACAGCTTTCCGTCCTTGTCTTCGATGACCAGGGAGAAGGCTTTCTCGTCTTCGCCGGGGCGATCTTCGGTGGTCAGGGGATAGTGACCTTTGACGTTGCGCTCGATATAGGCCGTTTCGTAGCGATGGTGGCGGGTGCTCCAGACGAAGACGCGAAAGCTGTCGAATTCATAGGGGAAGGTGCCGGGAGAGATGGTCGTCCAGATCCAGTTGGGCTTGGTTTCGTTCTTCTCTTTATCCTTCACTTCGCCGAGCGGACGATACGCGGTGATGCGATGGCCTTCGGCGTATTGGGCGACCTCGTCCGGTATAGACGTGTTGAGCATTCGCGAGAGCACCCAGCCGGTGTTGCCGTCCTTGGTGCGGACCAGGCTCCAATCGTCGTACGGGATGGGTTTTTCTTCGGGCGGCTGGTAGCCGGGAAGGTCGGCGGCGCGAGGGCGCGAAAGCGATGGCCAGTTGGATGGCGGCAGAGGCGGTGCGGGCGGAGGGAGCAGCGGCTTTTTCGGATCTTTGCCTTTGGATCTTTTTGAAGGCGCCGCGCGGCGGGGGCGCGCTGCTTCGGGCATTCGCGAAATGCGCGGGGCGATCTGGTGGCCGATCACTTCGACGGAGCCGGATTCGGGGATCTGGAAAAAGCTGGGCGACTGACGGTTCGGGTCGGCGTGGATGTTGAGAGTGTCGAACGCGGTCGCCGCGCCTTGGGACGGCAGTTTGGCGGCGCTGTCCGCGAGGCGGCGCAGGTCGTCCATCTGCTCCGGCGTAAGCAGGAGATTCGAATCGATCCAGCCTTCGACACCTTGGGCGGTGCGCACTTTGGCGAAGCGGCGGCGGGTGTCGAGCACGTCGAGTTTTTCGCCGTGGCGGACGGTGGCGACGACGGGAGATCGCGAAGCGAGCTCCTTGCGGAGATTCACTTGGGGCGGTCCGGGGTACGCGATCCCGGCGGAGGCTCGTGGAACGGGGCGCGAGGTGCAGGCCGCGAGAATTAGTGTGCAGAGCAGGATCGCCAGCTGTGGGGCGGCGTTCCGTCTGCTTGTTTTCATAGGAAGTGAGGCGCCGGCGGAAGCCGGCGCGCAGGTTGCAGAGGTTGAAAAAGGGGACAGACAGCTCGGTCCACACCCGCCGCTCTCCGTCGCTTCAACAACTTGCGCCTGGGACAGAATAGCCGGCACCCATGTAGTCGAGGCAACCTAAACAGACGCGCCGAAGCGCTCGAACGCCGATGCCGCGGACAAGCGGAAAAAGGGGACAGTCCGCAACTTCGGTCAACGGTTGAAGGATTCGTTTGCGCGGGGGACAGTCCCCTTTTTCCGCAGGTTCTCCGAGTTTCGGCGGAGGGTGCGTCCACAAACTCTGAAACCTGCCCCATGGTTTTCAGCCGATGCCGAGATCGTCGACGCGTTCGAGCGGGGTTCCGCAGCGGCGGCAGATGATCGAGGCGCAATCGCCGCACACCAGCGGATCGGGAACCGGCTGGCGGCAGCGCGGGCAATAGAACTCGGTCCTGGAATCGTCGGCCGTCACGGGGTTCGAAGCGCACCGCTGACTACTTGTTCACCGCCTGGGGATTTTCCGCCTGCTGCGCGGCGATATCCGCACGCGCTTTGAGAAACACATCGTACTGGCTCATCAGGTCGCGGAAGACGGCGTCGCCCAGCAGCTTGTATCCGGTGCCGGTGAAGTGCACGTGATCGTACTGCGCCATGCCCGCGGTCACCCATTGCTGCATCGATCCTTTTCCGCCCATTTTCGCGCGCAGATCCCAGAACGCGCAGCCGGATTCGATGGCTGCCTGCCGCTGGGCCTCGATGATCAAATCGACTTTATCCATTTCGAGCCATCCCCTGCGCGTGTGCAGGTAACGGTCGGGAGGGCCGATGACGAAAATCGTCGCGGTGGGCGCGGCGTCGCGAATTCGCGCGATCAGGCCTTTGAACATTTCCTTGTACGATTCGACGGTCAGATCCTTGCGGCCGGCTTCATTGGTTCCGTAGGCGAGGACGACCAGGGAGGGATTGCGCCGCTCGATATTCGATTTGAGCACCGGCTCGTTCCAGTCGAGCATGATGGAGGCCTGCGCGCCATTGATGCCCAGCGTTTCGTAAGTAACGCCGGTGGAGTTTTCGGCGGTCCATCCGAACAGGCGCACGGGTGCGCGATCGAGCGTTTCGGCTTCCAGGCGATGTGTTCCGGGGGTGGTTTCGTAGTGATAATAGCCGGGCTGTTCTTCGCCATCGGTCGAAATCTGCTCGACGGGAGCGCCGTTATCGTAGATCTGAAGCGATCCGCCGCCGGGCTGCTGCAAATAGAACAGCTCGAACTGCTCGCCGTCGGCCAGAAGATAGACGGATTCGTGCGGCGACCGGGTGGTCATACTAACGCCGCCCAGGCCGTAGACTCCATCGCCGGGGCGGCCGACCAAGCCATCGGTGTGCCAGCCGCGGGTCGATCCCGTGCGCACGTCTTCACGCCTGTAACCGTTCCAGGGACGGCCGGCGAAGGAATAACCGCTGCCGCCGTCGCCGAATTTTTCCTGAAAACGGTCGCGGAGATCGCCGGTCCACTCATCGGCCGCGGTGTGCGAATCGCCGTAATGCAGGATGCGAACCGGGCCGGGGATCTCGCCTTTCTGATGGCGATAGAGCAGCTCGAAGAACGGGACCAGCGCGGCAGAGTTTTCGACGGGAATATCGGCGCCGGTGGCGATCTTCATGTACACGCCATCGTGCGCTTCGGCGCGGACGCTGGCGCTGACCTTGGGACCCCTCGGAATCACGCGGCGGCGCGCGGCGCGGACGGCTTTTGCAGGCGCTTTCGCGGCGGTGCGCACGGGCGATTTTTTCTTCGCGGCGAGAGCGGGATCCGGTTTGCCGGCGCTCGAACGGTACCTTTTCTTTCTTTTGGATTTTCTTGCCGTGGCCGGTTTCGACGGCGTGGCGGCGAGCGCGAACATTGCTCCGGCGAGCACGGCGATGGCGAGCTTCAGATTTCGGCTCATTTATGCGGTTCGCTCTGCACTTGGCTCAACTGGCGCAGCTTGTACTGATTAAAGCCATCCTTCAAAGCATTGTACAAGAGCCCGCCGACAATTTTCGCTCCCGCCGGCATGGGATGGATAAAATCGGCGCTGACCAGGCGCGGCTCGGCCGCATACCAGCGAGCCATGGTGCCTTCACCGCCCATGGCTTGAAATGTGTTGAAAAACGCCGCGCCGGTATCCTTGGCTACGTCCGCCTCGATCCGGACCAGCCTGGGCATGAGCGGAATGGTCTCGATTTCGCCGCCGATTTTGCGTTCGCCGCGATCCATGGGGCTCATCAACAGGACGGAGGCATCGGGGAGGGCGGCGTGCAGCCGGCGCACCACTTCTTTCATCTCCGGCGCCCAGGTCTTATTGACGAAATCGGGATAGCCGCTTTCATTGGTTCCGTAGTTGACGATGACCAGGTCGGGTTTGTAGTGGTGCAGCTCGGCCGCCCAGTGGCGTTCGTTGAAGGCGTGGGAAAGCAGGGTGACGTTGGCGCCGTTGATGCCGAGCGCGCTGTAAATGATGCCGTGCGCTTTGCGGAATTCGACGCCGTAGAGCCGGACGGTTCCGCTGGTGACACGGAGGGTGAAATTCGCCGCGCCGGGCGGGATTTTAAATGGCGCGTAGGCGGCGGAGCGAGTATCGGAAGAAGTATCGATGGCGCCGAGCGGGTGATCGTCGGCCTCCAGTTCGAGCGCGCCCGCGCCGGGCTGCGCAAGATAGGCGATTTCGATCCAGGATTGGCCGCGCACGCGCCAATGCGCCGCCGCGCCGGGCGAGCCGATGAAGCTGACGCCTCCCAGGCCGTGCATTCCGTCCTTCAAT
>JASHWA010000534.1 GCA_030044325.1 Bryobacteraceae bacterium | reverse complement strand
ATCGCTTTGATCTGCGGTTGCAGGCGCTGCATCTTCTTCGCCGATTTCAGGCTCGAAATGCGCAGCGGGAACATCAGCAGGTTGATTCCCACCGTCACCAGGACAATCGCCCATCCCCAGTTGCCCACGCCGTGATCCGCGGTCCAGTTCACCACCAGGAACAACGGCTTGGCGAGAACTTCGAACCATCCCCAATCGATCAACTGGTCAAGTTTGGGATCCACTTTCTTGAGCAG
This sequence comes from Bryobacteraceae bacterium, assembly GCA_030044325.1. Lineage (GTDB taxonomy): Bacteria > Acidobacteriota > Terriglobia > Bryobacterales > Bryobacteraceae > Palsa-187. The sequence continues at coordinate 9,459 of JASHWA010000534.1, read as the reverse complement.
GTCGGTATCTTTCGGCCCCACGAACAGCTTGAAAACATTGGCGCCCTCGCCGCCCACCCCCACCCCCACGTGTTGCACATCCTTGTTATCGGGACCCGAAACCGTATCCGAGTACGTGGTCACTTCGACCGGCGAACGCCCGCTCGGAAGAAACACCGCCGCGAAATACTTGTCCTCGACTCCGGCGAAGGAATCGCGATCGGTCGCCGCAACCGGTCCGTTCTTTGCTGTTTTCGCGTCGTTCTGCACCAGCTTCGAATTTTCGAGATTATAGTAGACCGCGCGCTGATCGTTCGCCGGATTGTTGACGGTCTCGTCGCCGAAACCGCCCCGCCACTCGATCGAGTTCGCCACCGGCACCCCGTTATCCATCACCTGCGTGTCCACGGTGACCAGGTAGCTGTCCTTGGCGAACCGGAACAACTTGGTCACGTCCACGCGGCCGTTCGAATATTCAAACCTGAGGTCCAGGCCGTCGCCGGTGCGATTCACCGTGTACAGTCCCGCGTTGGCGTCGGCTTCCTGATCGGATTTAAAAGCGATCGAAAACGGCGCGGGAACTTTCGGAAGCGCGGCCTGGTTCACCAGGTCGAGCGGCTTTCCGTCGTGATCCTTGAACTTCTTGAGAGTCCAGTCTTTTACCACCGCGCCGCGATTCGAAAACACCACGTGGTAGAAATCCGTGTCCACTGTGACGGTCTCTTCGCCCGCCGCGTGAATCTGGCCCGGCATTTCCACCGGAGCGGCCGGCTTTGCGGGAATCGGCTTGGGCGCTTCGGCGGTTTTCGCTACTTCCGCCGTCTTGGCTGCAGCCGCGGCCGGCGCGGCCGGAGGCGGTTTGTAGAAAAACTGCGTGGCCAGCAGCACCAGCCCCATCAGCAGAAACGCGAGCAGCAGCCGCGTTTCCATCGACATTTCTTTTTTCTCTTCCATTGCAGCTACTATCGGACGGGATCGAACCCCCCTTCATGAAACGGATGACATTTCACCAGCCGCCGCACCCCCATCCACACTCCCCGCGCGACCCCGTGCTTTTCCACCGCCTGCATCATATATTCCGAGCAACTCGGATAAAAACGGCAGGCCGACGGCAGCATGGGCGAGATCCATCGTTTATAGATACGCAAAATCCCCAGCGTCAGTGCCCGCATTTTTCGATCACCTTTCGCATGGCCTTTTCGATCTCGGCGAACGCCGCGTCGATGGCTGCGCGCCGCGGGTTGATGACGATGTCCCATTCGAGACCGAATTCGGCGCGATGCAGGCGAAACGCTTCGCGCATCCGCCGCTTGATCCGGTTCCGCACCACCGCGGGGCCCACCGCTCGCGGCACCGTGAGTCCCAGCCGCGCGCCCTCTTGTCCCGGCCGGGCCAGGCAGAACGCCGCGAACATCGGAGTCGGAACCCGGATACCGTGGTCATAAACGGTGCGGAAGTCGGCTGAACGCAGGATCCGCGACGAGCGCGGAAACGCGAGTTTAGATCTTGGCAGAGCGGACGGCTCTCTCGTCGCTGACCGTCAGTTTGTGACGGCCGCGGGCGCGCCGGCGCGATAGCACCGCGCGTCCATCCTTCGATTTCATCCGCGCCCGGAAACCATGCGTCTTGGCGCGCTTGCGATTGTTCGGCTGAAATGTGCGTTTGGGCATTTTGTGGAATCAACCTTAGATACCAGGCGAGTGAAGCGCACCCGTGGCGTTCGATCAACTTCGGTCCATCCAAGTATAGCAGATCGTTTGTGAACTTCGCCCAACGCCCGCGAGCCGCGCGAGTCATCGCGCGGGCAAAAGCCGGATGCGGCCCGTCCACAACGCGCCAGGTACTTTCGTTCCGTAACACGCGCTCGATCAAAAGAGTACCGATCGTCCATGGGACCCTCCGCGCTTTCGCGATTACTCTCTTCGTAGCGGACAACAACCATGAACCAGGCTGATCTGAGCTTATGCCGTCTTCTCGATCCGGACGTTCTGGCCAATCCCTATCCTTTGTTCCGGCTGCTGCGTGAAAACGATCCGGTACATTGGGATCCGTTCCTGCACGCCTGGATCGTGACGCGCTATCCCGACGTCGTCGAAGTGCTTCACCGTTTTTCCGCCGATCGCACGCCCACCCCGGAACAGTTGAGCGCCATGGGATGCGCCGAGCTGAATCCCATCGCCCAGGTGATGGTCAAACAGATGCTCTTCATGGACGGCACCGCGCATGCGCGGCTGCGCGGCCTGGCTTCGTGCGCCTTCACGCCGGCGCGAGTAGCGGTACTGCACGGCCACATCCAGGAAATCACCGATCGCCTGCTCGATCGTATCGAAGCAAAAGACGAGATCGACCTCATCTCCCAATTCGCCGAGCCGCTTCCCGCCATCGTCACCGCGGAAATGCTCGGCGTTCCGGTCTCCGATCATCCGCAACTCAAGTACTGGTCCGCCGCATTCGCTGAAATGCTGGGCAATTTTCAGCACAATCCCGACCGGGCCGCACGGGTCCTCGGCGCGGTCGACCAGATGACCAATTATTTCCGCTCCGCCATCCGCGCCATCGAAAAAAATCCCCGCGAAGGCCTGATTCATTCCCTGATGACCGCCGAAGTGAACGGCGCGCGGCTCACCGAAGAGGAAGTCATCGCCAACTCGATCGTGACCATGGTCGGCGGGCAGGAAACCACCACCAATCTGATCGGAAACGGAATTCTGACCCTCGCCCGCCATCCCGCCCAAATGCGCTGGCTGCGCGAAAATCCCCAAAATATCCAACCCGCGGTGGAGGAGCTGCTGCGCTATGAGAGCCCCAGCCAGCACACCGCGCGCCTGGCGCCCGGCGACGTCGAGCTTGGCGGCAAGCAGATCAAGAAACGGCAGGCCGTGATCGCCGTGATGGCCGCCGCCAATCGCGATCCCCAGCGTTTCCCCGATCCCGACCGGCTCGACCTCGAGCGCGCCGATAATCGCCATCTTGCCTTCGGATGGGCCGCGCATTTCTGTTTCGGCGCGCCGCTTGCGCGCATGGAGGGCCAGATCGCGTTTCGAAGCCTTCTCGCCAGATTTTCCGAAATCCGCCTGAATGAGAGCGCCCCCGTCGCGTGGCGCGAAAACCTGGGTCTGCGCGGATTGAAAGCTCTGCGCCTGCGCCTCACCCCCGCGCACCAGACCGCAACGGTGAGCTGACCCCGATGGAACCGCTCTCTCCAACCAAGCAGCGCCTGCTCGAAAAGCTGCTGCGCGGCGAAGCCATCCGCCAGAGCCGGGAAGATCCCATCGAGCCGCGCGATCCCCGCGCGCCCGCCCCTCTCGCCCCGTCGCAAAGCCAGATCTGGATTCATTCGCAGTTGAATCCGGGCCGCGGCCTCTACAACGAGCCGATGACGCTGCACTTCCGCGGCCGGCTTGATCGGGGCGCGCTGAATCGCGCTTTTCAGGCGCTCATCGAGCGTCACGAAATCTGGCGCACCACTTTCGCCTACGTCGCTGAAAAAGTCGTCCAGGCCATCCATGCGAGCCTGCCGATCGAAATCCCGTTTCACGACCTGACCGCGCTCGCCCCGGAAACGCGAGCCGGGGTGGCGACGCGCATCGCCACCCCCGACGCGACGCGTCCCATGGACCTCGGCCTCGGCCCGCTGCTGCGCGCGCGCCTTTTCAAGCTGGATGAAGAATCGTACCGCCTGTACCTCGTCATTCATCACCTGGTTCACGATGGCGCTTCCATCTATCGCGTCCTGATTTCCGAGCTCCCGCAAATCTACGACGCGTTCGCGAGCGGGCGCCCGTCCCCGCTTCCTCCGGTCCCCCTGCAATACGCGGATTTCGCCGTCTGGCAGACGCGCCTTCTTGCAAACGACGGAGCTTCCCGGCAGTTCGAATACTGGCGCAGGCAACTATCCGGCGATCTCGCGCCACTCGCCCTTCCGGCCGACCATCCCCGCCCCGCGGCCTTCTCCTATTGCGCCGAGGCGGCGGATTTTCTGCTGCCCGCCGAAATCGCCGCGCGCATCCGCGAGCGCGCACAGGCCGAAGGCGTCTCGCCCGTCATGCTTCTGCTCGCGGCATACAAAGCCGTGCTGTTCCGCTATTCCGGCCAAACCGACCTCGCCGTCGGCACCGTGGTCGACGTGCGCAGCCGCCGCGAATTTCTTCGCGTTCCCGGTTTCATGATGAATACGGTGGCGCTACGCAGCCATCCCCGCCCCGGCCGGACTTTTCGCGATTTCCTCGGCGAAGTGCGAGACCTGGTGCTGGGCGCCATCGCCAATGGTGACGTTCCCTTCGATCGCCTGGTGCGCGATCTCCACATCCCCCGCGATCCCGGCCGCAATCCCATTTTCCAGGCGATGTTCAACTACGAGCCGGCCGAGCCCAATCCGCATCCCCAATGGAGCATCACCCAAGGCGAGGTTTCCGCCGCCGCCTGCAAAGTCGACCTCGATTTTCAGTTCGACGAGCAGCCCCGCGGCTACGCCGTCCGCATCACCTATTGCTCCGATCTTTTCGACCGCTCGACCATCGATCGCCTGTACCGCAACTGGCGCTGCCTGCTCCAATCGGCGCTCGATCACCCCGAAACCGCGCTCGGCGATCTTGCGCTCGTCGACTCCGCGGAAATCGAAGAACTGTCCGTCGCGCGCAACGCGACCGCGCGTCCCACTCCGGAAACCACCATTCACCAGCTTTTCGAAGCGCAGGCAGAGCGCGCCCCGGATCGCATCGCCGTCGAGTGCGGCGCCGATTCGATCAGCTACGGCGAGCTCAACCGCCGCGCCAATCGCCTCGCGCACCGTTTGCGGCGCGAAGACGCGGCGCCCGGCGCGCTCATCGCGCTCGCGCTCGATCGATCCATCGACATGGTCGCCGCGCTTCTCGCGATTCTCAAAACTGGCTCCGCCTACGTTCCCATCGATCCCGCTCTCCCGCCGGAGCGCCGCGATTTTATCCTGCGCGATTCGCAAGCGAGCCTCATTCTCACCGAACGAAGTCTCGCTCCCGATTACGCCGGGCGCGGCGTTGCGACCGTGTTCGTCGACGAGCTCGCCAATGCCAGCGCCGACCCCGCGCCGCTCGCCACACCCGAAGATCTCGCCTACGTGCTGTACACCTCCGGCTCGACCGGAAATCCGAAAGGCGTAGAGATCCCCCATCGCGCCGTCGTAAATTTTCTGGAATCGATGCGCCGCGAGCCGGGGTTCACCGCGGACGATTCGATTCTGGCCGTCACCACGCTGTCTTTCGATATCGCCGGCCTCGAGCTGTATTTGCCCTTGATCTGCGGCGCAAAAATCGTGCTCGCCCGCCGCGAGGAGGCTCGTGACGCGAACCTGCTTCGTCAACTGATATCGACGCACAAGCCCTCCGTCATGCAAGCGACGCCGGCGGCCTGGCGCGCGCTCATCGATGCCGGATGGAACGGGACTCCGGGACTTAAGATTCTGTGCGGCGGCGAAGCTCTCACGCGCGACCTGGCCGATCAGCTCCTTGAGCGCTCGGCCGGACTGTGGAACATGTACGGCCCCACCGAAACCACCATCTGGTCCACCCTCGCGCGCATCCAACCGGGAGCAGGCCCGGTCCCCATCGGCCGCCCCATCGACAACACGCAGGTTTTCGTACTCGACGACCGCCGCCGCCTCGTTCCCTCCGGCGTCGTCGGCGAGCTCTACATCGGCGGCGCGGGCCTCGCCCGTGGCTATTTCCGCCGGCCCGGCCTCACCCGCGAGCGCTTCGTCGATTGGAACGGCCGCCGCCTGTATCGCACCGGCGATCTGGCGCGCTGGCGCAGCGACGGCGCACTCGAATGCCTCGGCCGCACCGATCATCAGGTGAAGATCCGCGGCTTTCGCGTCGAGCTCGAAGAGATCGAAGCCGCCCTCTTGGCCCATCCCCAGCTGCGCGCAACCGCCGTCAAAGCGTGGCCCGATGCCAGCGGAAATCTCTCGCTCGCCGGTTACTTCGTCGCCGAAGGCTCGCCGGACCTTCGCGCCTGGCTCCGCAACCGTCTGCCCGATTACATGATCCCGTCGCGATTCCTGCGCCTGGAAGCGCTGCCCCTGACGCCCAATGGGAAACTCGATCGCGCCAGCCTCCCGCCGCCCGGATCGCTCGCCGAGACCTCGGCGTTTGTCGCGCCGGCGAGCCAGGCCGAACGCAAGCTCGCCGCGATCTGGGCATCCGTGCTCGGCCTCGCGCAGGTCGGCACCCACGACAACTTTTTCGAGCTCGGCGGCTATTCGCTCCTGATTCCGAAACTGCTTTCGCGCGTCGAAGACGCCTTTGGCGCGCGCCTTTCCATGTCGTGCCTGCTCGAAGCTCCCACCGTCGCGGCCTTCGCACAACGGCTTCCGCGCGATTCGAGGACCCCGTCCGCTGTGCGCTTCACCGGCTCCCAGCGCGCGATTCATTGGCTCTACGCCGGCCCGGAAATGGGAGCCATCGCGCAGTGCCTCGGCCCCGCTTACCCGCTTACGTCTCCGCACCTCAGCGCCGCCGATGAGGCCCGCCTGCCATCGGAGTTTACGCTCCAGCAGCTAGCCGCATGCCTCGCAACCGATATCCGCGCTCACCAGCCGCACGGACCCTACACCATCGGCGGCTGGTGCGACGCCGGAATTCTGGGATACCAGGTCGCTTCCGAGCTCCAGCGGCAGGGATGCGAGGTCGATCTCCTGGTGCTTCTCGATGCCGTGAATCCGGTCGTCTATCTGGCCCATCCGTTCCGCGCGCGCTTCAGCAAATTGATGTTCCACATGCATGAAGCCACCCATCTGCGCGGCCGCGAATTTCAGGCGTATCTGCGCGACCGCGCCGGCTGGATGCGAAGCCGCTTCCGGCCCGCTTCGAAGCCCGCGTCGCCGGATTTCTCCGCGCGATTCCTGCGCGCGCTGCTGCGCTACGTGCCCCCCGCCTACGACGGGCGCGTGCTGGCCATCAGCCCGCGTAGGGGCCCGCGCTTCCGCGAGCCGCGCCTCCACTGGAGCCGCCTCGCGGCACAGCTTGAGAACCTCGTCGTTCCCGGCACGCACATTTCGATGTTCCATCTCGACGGCGGAGCCCGCCACATCGCCGCGCGAATCGCCGAAGCCATCGCGGAGGTCCAACCCGCCCGCCGCGCCAGCTAGAGCGCGCGAACACGCCGCGACCGTTATGGAGCGCGTTGGTCACCGTTCCACGCGCGCTGCGCGAACGGCATTATACAATCGATGATTGACCGTATTTTCTTTGGAACAGGCCCGCTGCTGGTTTCTTCGCTCCGGAATTCAGGAATCGAACGGCGGAGTCGCCCGCTTCTACCGCTCCGGCGCCGGACAAAACGCCCCGATCTCCGCTGAAATCACTGGTTATGCCGCGAGCGCTCTCCTCTTCGCGGGCGAAATCGATGCCGCCGTCCGCGCCGCGCGCTATCTCACCCGCTGCGCCTGGGATGAATCGAGCCATACCTTCCCCTTCGAACCCACCTCCCCGCTCGCCTATTTTTTCGATATCGGGATCATCGTCCGCGGCCTGCTCGCCGTGTGGCGTGCAACCGGCGACGGCGAATTTTTCGAGCGCGCCCGCCAAGCCGCACTCTCGCTCGCCTTCGATTTTCTGGGCGACGGATTCTTTTACCCGGTGATCGCGCTGCCCGAAAAACAGCCGCTCCCGGGCGAGCCGCGCTGGTCCCGTCTGCCGGGCTGCTATCAGTTGAAATCGGCGCTCGCCTGGCGCGAAATCGGTGATGAGCACGCGTCAAAACTGTTCGAGCTCGCGCTCAAAAACGCCCTCGCGACGCATGAATCGTTTCTCGCCCATGAACCCGATCGTGAAAAATTAATGGACCGCCTGCACGCCTACTGTTATTTCCTCGAAGCCGCGCTGTTCGAATCGCAGCGTGTCGAAGTTCGCGCGGCGCTCGCCTGGGGAATCGGCCGCGTGGCCGCGCTGCTGCGCGACATCTCGCCCCAATTCGAACGTTCCGACGTCTGTGCGCAGCTTCTTCGCGTGCGCCTCATCGCGCATCATCTGAATGCCGTCCAGCTCGACGAATCCGCCGCCCGTGAAGAGGCCGCCCGCGCGGAGAGCTACCAGTCTTTTTCAAACGATCCGCGCCTGCTCGGTGGTTTCTGGTTCGGCCGCCGCGGGGATCAAATTCTCCCCTTTATGAATCCGGTGTCCACCGCCTTCTGCCTCCAGGCGCTCCATCTGTGGCGCGAACATCAGGCCGGCGCGTGGCGCTTCGACCTCCAGCAACTCATTTGAGCCAGGCGGTCAAAATTCTGCTCGCGTCCGGCTCGGAACCGGTCATCGCGCGCACCCTCGAACGCTTCAAAACCCTCCTGCCCGATCTGCCGTTGATCGTCGTCGCCGAATTTGAGCCGCCCGAAGGCGAGTGGATTCCCTGGCATGTCAAGCGCGCCTGGCTCGAAAATCGCGCCTGGGTCCGCTCGAAAATCGGCGCGCGGAAAATTCGCCTCGCCGCCGTCATTCTGGAACCACGCACGCCGTATTGGGGGCTGCGCGCGCTCGGATTCGCGCTCGCGCCCCTGTATTTCCTCGCCTTCAACGAACACGGCGAGCATTTCATGCTGCGCCCGCGCAGCGTCCCGCAAATCGCCCGGCACGCGATGTGGCGCGCCAGGAATTTCCTTAAATGGCAGTTGAACCCCGGCGGATGGATCTACAAGCAGTTCTGGCGAATCGCCCACCCGCGCGAATTTCGCCTCCCCATTCTTTTTCGCCTCGCGCTGCTGCGCGGAAAAATCGAAGGCCGCGCCGAAATCTATCGCGGTTCGCCCGCACTCTCCAAACCCGCCGGAATCTCCGTCGTCATCCCCTCGCGCAACGGCCGCGAACTTCTCGACCGCTCCCTCCCCCGCATCTACGACGCAGACGAGATCATCGTCGTCGACAACGGCTCGAGCGATGGCACCGTCGACGCGCTTCGCGCCGACTTCCCCTCCGTCATCATCGAGCACTGCCCCGAACCGCTCTCTTTCGCCCGCGCCGTCAATCGCGGAATCCGCCGCGCGCGTTTCTCGCATGTCTGCGTCCTCAACAACGATATGCTCGCCGATTCCGGATTTTTGCCCGCGCTCCGCCGCGCCTTCGACCAGGTGCCCGGTCTTTTCGCCGCGACCGCGCAGATTTTTTTCCCCCAAGGCCGCCGCCGCGAAGAAACCGGCAAAACCATCATCCCTCCCCGCGCCTCGCTCACCGATCTTCCCGTCGTCTGCGCCGAACCCATTGAAGGCGAAGACCTCAGCTACGTTCTCTACGGCAGCGGCGGCTGCACCATGTTCGATGCGCAAAAACTCGCCGAGCTGGGCGCCTTCGATGAAGCCTACGAGCCCGCCTATGTCGAGGATCTCGACCTCGGCGTTCGCGCCTGGCAGCGCGGCTGGCCGAGCGTTTATCGCGCCGCCGCGCGCGTTCTGCATCTGCATCGCTCGACCACTTCGCGCTACTTCACCGAAGCGCAAATCCACGCCTTCATCGAACG
>JASHWA010000004.1 GCA_030044325.1 Bryobacteraceae bacterium | reverse complement strand
GGCGCCAGCAGCGGATGCCCGCTGATCACCTTGATCCCAATCACGCGCCCGTTGGTCCCGATGGTCACGGTGAGCTTCACCACCCCCTGAACGTGATGATCCAGCGCGTCCTGCGGATACATCGGCGGCACCTTGCGGTGAATCATCGACGCCGGCACCGATTGCATCTTCACCAATTTCGTACCGGGACTGGCGCCGGAAGTCCCGTCTTGCGCATACAGCCCTAAAGCCAGAGCCGCGCTCACGCCAAAGCAACTTACAACACGCATGAGTCGATTATAACAGCGCATCCGTCAGCTTCTCGAACTCCGCCGGCGCGATCAGATGAAAGCGAATCTCAAGCGCGGTCAGCTCGCCCAGCGCCGCGCTCATATCCGCCGAGGGAACCTCCGGCGTCGCCACGCACATGCTCCCCTGCTCCACGCGAAACGGCAGCACGCGCCAGCGCCGCGCGGCATCTCCCGGCAACGCCCGCGCAATCCACACGGGGATCTCCTCTTCGCGCGCCCGCGCCATCGGCAATCCCTGTTGCAGGCTCAGCGATTCGTACACCGCCCGCTCGCTCACCATTCCCCGCCCCACCAGATACTCGCCGATCCGCATGTGCGCCGGCTTGGCCTCGAGCGCCATCTTCAAGTCCGCCGCACTCACATACCCCGAACTGACCAGGATCTCGCCCAGCTTGCGCTTCTGCTCGAGCAGCGCCGCGCGCGACGGAAATTGGTGGTCGGTTTTGAGCCATCCGAGCGGCAATCCCCTCGCCCGCGCCATCACGTATCGCCCCACCGCTTGAATCGTCGCGGCCGAATTCAGCGCGTTCGCGTACACCGCCCGGACCGGAACGCCCAGCGCGAAACGCACGCCGTAGACTCGCCCCACGCAGCCCATCCGCACCGCCAGCCGCAGCATTTGCAGCCCGAACGTCACCCACACCAGGCGCGAAGCGAGCGGCGGAATGCGCATCCACATCCCCGTCGCCAGGCCGTAAACGAAAACCACATTCGCCGCCAGGCCCAGCGGATTCGCGATCAGCCCCTTGCGGTCGCGCCACATCCAGTAAATCTCGCCGATGTCGCGCCCCCATCCGTGCGCCTCCCAGCTTTGCAGCGCGATCCCCATCACCCAGCGAGTCCTCTGCCGCAGCGCCGCGCGCCAGCCTTGCGGAAAATACTCGCGCGTCGCCAGAAAGGTTCCATCGCCCGAACGCATCGGCGGAACAAACGCCTGCGAGCATCCCATGCGGAAAATCTTCAGCCCGTTTTCGTAATCCTCGGTCAGCGCCGAGGGCTCGAACACACGGTTCGACGACTCCGCCGCCAGCCGCTCCAGCACGTCGCGCCGGTATCCCGTGCCCACTCCCGCGCCCGGCACGAATCCCCCCAGCAGCGGCCGGACCACCATGTCGCGCGTGTGATATTCCGCGAATTCGTCACAATAAATTCCGTGCGTCAGCGCCGCCATCGGCGTCTCGAGCGCCAGCACCGGAGTCTGGACAAAGTCATAGCGCGCCGAATACAGGTTGATCCAGCGCAGTTCGTCCGGATGGATCAAATCCTCGGCGTCGTGCGTCACGATCACGTCGAATCGCTCCCCGCGGCGCTCTTCGTCGAGCAGCACGTGCTGGAAAATCCAGTTCAGGCAATCGGCCTTGGAGGTCGGCCCGTTGTGCGGGCACAGCGCCATGTGGACATGCGCGTAGCGCGCCGCGATTTCACCGATCGCCGCCTGCGTGCGCCCGTCGTTGGGATACGCGCCGGCGAAAATGTGATATTCGGAATAGCGGATCGCGGCCACGTTGTGCTCCAGCATGCGCGCGATCACCTCGTGCTCCCTCCACAGCGGCACCAGGATCGCGATGCGCCGGCGCGGCGCCGAATCGAGCTGCCGCGCGCCCGGCGGAAACATGTCCGCGCGCGGCCACAGCTTGCGCTTCAGCCAGTCCGCCAGCCACGCCACATCGATGGTGAGGTCGTCCAGCCCGCTGATCAGAATCGCCAGGGCCAGCGGAGCCAGCATCCGCAGCATGAAATCGTCGACCGGCCGTAGCCACACTGGTAGCGTATAGCTCAACTTACTGAATAGTGCGGCGCGCGGAAGGACAATCTCAGAAAATTCGTGCCAGGAACTACGAACCCAACAAGTTCACCGGCCCGCTCCCCGCCCCCAATCCCGGATTGGTCCGAATCGCTTCGGTTACAAATCGCTTCGCCCGCCCGACCGCTTCCACCAACCCGGTTCCCTTGGCCAGTTCCGCCGTGATCGCCGCCGAATACGTGCACCCGGTCCCGTGCGTGTGCCGCGTTGCGATGCGCTCCGCCTCGAATTCGTGGAATGTTCCATCCGATGTCAACAGGACATCCAGGGCCGCGCCCGCCAGATGCCCGCCTTTGATCAACACGTTCGAAGAGCCCGTAATCGCCGCGATCTCCCCGGCTGCGGCTCGCATCGACACGAGATCGTGCACCTCGATTCCCGCTAGCGCCGACGCCTCCGCAAGATTCGGTGTGATCAAAAACGCGCGCATCCTCGCCGCCGGCCCCAGCCGCGCACCTGATTTGCTGAGCATCACCGGATCCACCACCACGGGAAATCGCGCGCCTTCGAGCGCCCGCGCCACAGCCTGAGCGATCGCGTCATTCCCCAACGCGCCGGTCTTCACCGCGTCCGGCGGAATGTCGTCGACCACCGCGCCAATCTGCTCCTCCACCAGGTCCGCGTCGAGCATCTCCACGCGCCGCACGCCCAGCGTGTTCTGCACGGTAATCAGCGTGATCACCGCCTCCCCATAAACGCCAAAGCGCTGAAATGTTTTAAGGTCCGCCTGGATCCCCGCGCCGCCGCTCGCATCGGACCCGGCAATGGTCAGTGCGACTGGTCTCTTCACCCTCCCACATTAGCGGCAAATCGACGGCCCATGGAGCCGGTAGTGAGTTATGTGCGCTACCCACTTCCCACTGCCCGCTTCCCCGCTCCCGCACTACTGGAACGTCAGCGTCCCCGTCTGCGCCGGCCCCGCCGAATTGCTCAGCGTCACCGCGACCGTCGCCACGTCGGTTTGATTCCCCGTCACCGGAAACGAAATGCGGATCAGAAACGCGCTGCCCGCCGTCTGCGTGCTGAAATACGAGCCGAACGTCGAAGTGAAATCCGCGCTGATCACGCTGCCGATCTGATTTCCGTTCGAATCCGCAAACGTGAACGACATCGGTCCCGCCGAATACGTGTTGTCGAACCCGATCACTTCAACGTCCAGTTGCCCCGTAATCTGATTCGAAGCCGTCGCGGTCTCAATCGAGATGGGCGCGGGCGGAATGGGGATCGCAAGCGGCGGAGAACTCTCGAGCGGAGTCCCGTTCACGCTGAACGTGATGGTCCCCGCCGTGGTTCCCGTCTGAAACATGGCCGAGGTCTGGCCGTTGATCAAGACAGTGGACGATCCCGCGGTCACCGAAAACGGCAGCGTGCGCAAGCTCCCGGCGAGAAACGCGATGGATGCATCATCGCTCACCGGAATTCCGTGGGCCGGCGTGAAGGCGAGATTGACATTTCCCTTCGCCGCGCATACCGCCGCGCTCGCCAGCGACATCGAAACCGAATCCTGCTCGCCGCTCGCAGCCGATCCGCTGAAAGAGAGCGTGGCCGCCGGAAGCGGGGGGTCGGCGCCCTGCGCGCCAAGCGTATAGGAGAAGGAAACGCCCGCGCCCGCAAAGGTGAGCGTTCCGCTCACCGCGCCCGTGCCGCAGGCCGGCGTGATCTCCACCGCGAAGCTGATTCCCGGCCCTCCCGGCGAAAGCGTGAGCGGAAGAGCGGGCAGCGACGCCGTCTCGAAACCTCCGCTCGCCGAAATATTCGAAATCGTCAGCGCCTGGGTGCTCTGGTTCGCGACCAGCACGTTGCACAAGTGCAGCGATCCGTTTTGGAGCGTGCCGAATCCGATCGAGTTGTTCGCGCCCAGCGTGCACGGCGACAACGGCGTAAGCGTCGGCCCGGCCACCAGCGTCGCCAGAAGCACCACGCTGATGCTGGCGCCCGTCTGCTCCGTAATCACCAGGCTCGCGCTGTAGGTTCCCAGCGCCGCCGAAGCCGGCGGCACGTAAAAGCCCACCGTGAACTCGAGAAAATTCGAGGGCGCGACGATGTAGGGCGTGCCTCCGTTCACCGAGACCAGGCTGAATCCCGCGCCGCTCACCGCCGGCGGCAGGCTGATCGTCACCGCCGTGTTCCCCGCGTTTTCGGCGCAGAAGCTGACGTTCTGCATGGTTCCGGCCGCGACGTTGCCGAGGTTATAGGTAGATCCGACCGTCACCGGCGGATTCGCCTGGCACACGGTCAACGAGAGCTGCGCCCGCGCGGCCAGCGAAAATGCCAGCAAAATCGCGATTCTCATGGGGCCGGCTCCGGTAGCTCGAAAATCCGCTCGTGCCCCGCATCCACGCGCAGGCCGTAACTGAATCCATTCGCGCGAATCTGCACATAGTTCGCGCCCAACGCCGAAAACCATTGCGCTCCCGGCGCTGCGAATCGCACCTCCGTCGCATCCGGACGCCGCAGCACGACGTCATCTCCGTCAACGTACAAAATGCCGTTCGCGAGGAGCATCACAGGACCGCTCGCGCCGGGAATGAAATCGACAATCGCGCCCTGCGCGTTGACGACCCACGTCGATTCGCGCCGCCGAATCGCAAACTCGATCATGCCCGCGCTCGAGCGCAATCCAACCACGTCGCCATCGACGGGCACATCGGCAAGGGTGAGTTGCCCGTTCTGCCACAGAGCCAGTTGCTTCACGGCAATGAAATACATCGCCGCGGTCGAGCCGTCGATCGCAAAGATTGCGGCTCCCGCGGGCGCCGCCACCGGCTGCCCCGCAACCACCACCGCGCTCGCCGTTTTATAAATGCACCAATCCGAGCAAGCCGACGAAATCACGCCGCCCAGAATCGGATCGCCGAGCGTCACGCTCGCCGAAACGCCGAAAACCGCCCGCGCGTTCGCGCCCGAGTCCACCATCACGCCCATCTGCGGCTGGTTCACGCTCTGGCCCCAAATCCATCCGGACGTGAGCAAGAATATGGTTTTCATGGCACCGCCGGTCCGATGATGATCGTCGGCGCGCCGATCTGCACACCTTGCGCCGTCGCCGTTGACGATGTCGGTTTCGCGGCGAGCGCCGTCCCGGCCAGTGCCGCCGCGGCCGCGCCGCCAATCGCTAATCCGATCCATAACCATTTATGCCCGCGCGGTCCAATCCGCGCCGTGGACGCCCGCGCTTCGGGAGAATCGGAAAGATACACCCCGCAGACCGTCCCCGCGCGCGCCTGACCTTTCAGCGCCGTGATCCGGATCTCCAACTGCCCGGCCGTCCGGCTCCACTGCATCCCCCACACACCCGCGCGGCCGTCCCCGCGCGTGGTCGCGATCTCGGTCCGCGATCCGTTCGAAAACGTTCCGCTCGGCCCGTTGGCGGGCAGGCGAAAACTAACCGTCGCTCCGTCCACCGGTTTACCGGTTTCATCGGTCACCTCGATCGTGATTCCGCGCGTAGCCCGCGTGCCGATCGCGTACACCGCGCCTTCCCCTTCGGTTACTTTGATTTGCAGAATCGCCGGGTTCTGCGCCCACGCGAATGTTGCCAGCATCAGGAACACTATCTGTCGCACAAGAATAAGTGCCTGGAGGGGGGAAATACTCTCAGGGAAGAGTTGTCTAATCTAGAAAGGATGGAGAAGCGCGTTACACACGGCCGATTACCGGCCCGATGCGCCGTTCCATGCGGAGAACGAAAAAACGAACCCAAAACCATCCGGCATGGCTGTGCATTGTGCTTAAATAAGGTAAGTTCCTGATGCCAGATACGGTCTTTCTACTGCGGCGCCAGTGGAGGTCTTTTTCCAGGCGAATGAGAGAGTTGCGTCTGCTCGCCAAGGGCGCGCTTTCTACGCGCCATCCCATCATGGCGCACATCATCCCCATCCGCCGCTGCAATCTGTCCTGCACCTATTGCAACGAATACGACGATTTTTCAAAGCCCATTCCGGTCGAAACCATGGCCGGGCGCATCAACCGGCTGGCCGACCTGGGCACCAGCATTTTGACGCTCTCGGGCGGCGAGCCGCTGCTGCATCCCGAGCTCGACCAGATCATCGCGGCGATGCGCGCGCGCGGCGTTCTTGCCGGAATGATCACCAACGGCTACCTTCTGACACCGGACCGGGTCAGGCGGCTGAACAACGCCGGGCTCGATCATATGCAGATCTCGATCGATAACGTCATGCCGGATGACGTTTCAAAAAAGAGCCTGAAGGTGCTCGATAAGAAGCTGCAGGTTCTCGCCGAACACGCCGAATTTCACGTGAACATCAATTCGGTGGTGGGTGGAGGGATTCACAATCCGGACGACGCGCTGGTGGTGGGAAAACGGGCGCTGGAGCTGGGGTTTTCGGCGACGGTGGGGATCATTCACGACGGCGACGGCCAGCTTCGCCCGCTGGGCGAGCGCGAGCGCAAGGTGTACCACGAGATGAAGGCGATGGAGAATCGCCATTTCGCGCGGCTGAATTTTTTCCAGGACGCGATCGCGCTGGGCAAACCCAACAACTGGCGGTGCCGCGCCGGCGCGCGCTACATGTACATCTGCGAGGACGGTTTAGTGCACTACTGTTCGCAGCAGCGCGGGTATCCGGCGAAACCGCTCGACCAGTACACGCGGGACGACATCCGCCGCGAATATCTGACCGAAAAATCCTGCGCGCCGTACTGCACGGTGAGCTGCGTCCACTACATTTCCTATTTCGACTTCTTCCGCGCGCCGCAGACCCTCAAGTCCACCATGCCGGAGCAGCAGAAACCGCCGCTCGTAAAGATCCAGGGCGCGGATTGAATCTGGCTGTGGTGCGGTATGATGCAAACGGCACCATGCCGTCTCCCAAGCAACGCCAGAGCATCTCGCTTCCTGCACGCAGATCGCCACCGAGGATCTCTACAGACTAAAAAGTCTGGAGAGATTCCGAACCCGAGGCGCCCGAAGGTCCGTGGTACAAGGATTGCGGCTCATTCAAAATATGCGGCGAAGGCCGATTTCGGAAAACGTTCTGGCTTAAGGGACAGGCCGCTCGCGGGCAGCGGCTGGATTGAATACACTGAAAACTTGCTCAACCGCTCCATGGGACTGGTCCGCACCACCGCGATGGTGGTGGGGATCATTGTCGGGGCTTCGATTTTCGTTCAACCTTCCGAAGTCAGCCGGCATGTTTCGAGCATCCCGGCGATGTTCGCCGTGTGGACCGCGGCGGGGCTGCTGTCGATGGCGGGAGCGATGGTTGCGGCGCGGTTTGCGCGGAAATTTCCGCAAACGGGCGGCGTTTATGTGTATTTAAAAGAGAGCGTTTCGCCCGCCGCGGGATTCTTGTGGGGATGGGCGATGTTCTGGAGCGCGCAATCGGGAATCATCGCGGCGATCGCGGTGGTGCTGGCGCGATATCTCGGGGTGCTGGTGCCGTTGACCGATCAGGCGACGCGCGCGGTGGCGATCGGGTCGATCGCGCTGCTCTCCGGCATCAATTACTTCGGGGTGCGCGCGGGAAGCAGCGTGCAGACCGCATTCACCATCGCGAAAATCGCGGCGATCGCGGCGATTCTGTTCGCGGTCGCGCTGCTCGCGCCGCCGGTGGTGCACGCGCAAACGGCGGGAACGGGCGCGAGCGGAATGGAGCAGTTTCTGCTGGCCATCAGCGCCGGCCTGTTCGCCTACGGCGGGTGGCACCAGGTGACTTACGCGGCGGGCGAAACCATACAGCCCGAAAGAACCATCCCGCGCGCGCTGATCGCCGGGATGCTGATCGTGACGGCGTGCTACCTGGCGCTGAACGCGGCGTACCTGCACGTGCTGCCGCTTTCGACAGTGCTCAATTCGCCGCACATCGCGGCCGATGCGGCGCAGGCGCTGATCGGACCGCGCGCGGCGGCGATGGTCGCGATGCTGGTGATGGTTTCGGCGTTGGGAGGGCTGAGCGGCGTGGTGCTCGAAGGGCCGCGCGTGTATTACGCGATGGCGGAAGACGGACTTGCGCCGCGGGCGATGGGCGTCGCGCACCCGAAATTTCAGACGCCGCACCTGGCGGTTCTCGCGCAGGGGTTGTGGGCGTGCGCGCTGGTGCTGACCGGGACGTACCGCACGCTGTTCACGCGCGTGGTTTATACCGAATTTTTGTTCTTCGGATTCCTGGCCATCGGACTGATGCGATTCGAGAGACGGATCGGGATCGCGCCGCTGCTGCTGATGGCGGGATGCGTGGTGGTGGTCGCAAACCAGGTGGCGGCGGACTGGAAGGAATCAGCGGTGGGACTGCTGATGGTCTTTGCGGGATTGCCCGTTTACTACTGGCGGAAGGGCTTTTTGAAAAAGGGGACAGACCGCTCTATCCACGCTGGAGGCGGGCCGTAAGAAGCGCGACGGTTGCATGCCGGGACAGTGGTCAGTCCCCTTTTTCAAAAATCTCATGCCGGTCATTGACTTTCACAACCATTACTATCCGCCGGGGTATTTGAAGGCGCTTCAATCCGGGTCGAGCGCGGTGCGCGTTACCTTCGACGATCACGGCAATCCGCTGCTGCACTATCCGGGCGATTACAACATCGCCGTTCCGGGCCAGCGCGATCTGAACGTGCGGCGAAAGATGCTCGACGATGTGGGTATCGACATGCAGGTTTACACGATGACCACGCCGGGCACGCACGTGGAATCGCCGGCGGTGGCGGCGAGGCTCGCATCGCTGGTGAACGATGAATTCGCCGAGGGGATCGCGGCGCACAAAGGTCGATTCAGCGCGCTGGCGACGCTGCCGCTGAACGATCCGGCGGCTTCCGTGAAGGAACTCGAACGGGCGATGCGCGAGTTGCATTTGCCGGGGGCGATGCTGTTTTCAAACGTGAACGGAGTCGCGCTGGCGGACGAGCGTTTTCTTCCTTTATATGAAGCCGCCGACGAACTGGGCGCGGTGCTGTACATTCATCCGACGCATCCGGTGGGCGTGGAGGCGATGACGGATTTCTGGCTGATGCCGCTGGTGGGATTTGTGATGGACACGACGCTCGCCGCGTCGAAGCTGGTGTTCACTGGAATTCCCGAAAAATTTCCGCGCATCCGGTGGGCGCTGACGCACCTGGGAGGGACGATTCCCTATATCGCCGAGCGGCTGGACCGGGGATGGCGCGCGTTTAAGGAATGCCGTGTGAACATCGAGCGGCCGCCGAGCGAGTATTTGAAGAAATTCTACTTCGATACGGTTAATTTCAACCTGGATGCGCTGAAGCTGGCGATCGCGTTTGCGGGCGCGGACCATCTGCTGGCGGGGTCGGATTATGCGCACCAGATCGGAAGTCCCAGGCTGATGCTGGAGAGTATTCGGGCGCTGGAGATTTCGGAGGGAGAGCGCGAGGGGATTTTGGGCGGGAACGCGGCTCGGCTGTTGGGATTGGCCGTGAATGAAGGTGAGTGAACGTGAATCGGCTGTAAGAGTTCGTGGTTCGCAGTCCGTGGTTCGTCGTCGGGTGTGCTTGAACGGTGGAGCTTCGTGAAGCCGACGACGAACTACTTACCACGAACTACTAACTACGAACCACTTGCCACGTTTTGCCCGCGCGATCACTCGCGCGGCTCGAAAATTTATTGGATCCGGATCCTTTAGCCGAATTTGATATCGGTCGTCGACGCGACCGGCCGCTTGATTTGCGC
>JASHWA010000533.1 GCA_030044325.1 Bryobacteraceae bacterium | reverse complement strand
GCTGGTAAACGCGCCATTCTGATGGGCTGGGTGCATCGCCGCCGCGATTTGGGCGGCGTGGTGTTCATTCACCTGCGCGATCGCGACGGCGTCACGCAGCTCGTCTTCCACGCCGATACGGAAGCTCACGCCAAGGTGGAGCTGCTTGGCCTGGAATATGTGATCGCGGTCGAAGGCAACGTCGCGCTGCGCACTCCGGACACGATCAATGCGGCGATTCCGACGGGCGAAGTCGAGGTCGTGGCCGAAAAACTGTGGATTCTGAACACCTCGCGCACCCCGCCGTTTCCGATGGAGGAAACCGTCGATGTGAAGGAAGACGCGCGGCTCAAATACCGCTACGTCGATCTGCGCCGGCCGCACATGCAGCGCAATATCATTCTGCGCTCGCGCGTGGCGTTCGCGGTGCGGGAAACTTTGACGAGCCTGGGGTTTCTGGAAATCGAAACGCCCTTCATGACGCGCTCGACTCCGGAGGGCGCGCGCGATTACCTGGTTCCTTCGCGCGTTTATCCGGGGCATTTTTACGCGCTGCCGCAATCGCCGCAGATTTTTAAGCAGCTTCTGATGGTGAGCGGGTTCGACAAGTATTTCCAGATTGTGCGCTGCTTCCGCGACGAGGATTTTCGCGCGGACCGCCAGGCCGAGTTCACGCAGATCGATCTTGAAATGTCGTTCCCGCAGCAGGAAACGGTGTTTGGAGTGATCGAGCCGCTGATCGTCGCGGCGTGGAAAGTCGCCGGTTTTCTCCTGAAGACTCCGTTCCCGCGGATGACCTACGCGCAGGCGATGCGCAGTTATGGAATCGACAAACCGGAGATGCGCATTCCACCGTTCTATTGCGTCGAGGACCTCCTGCCGGCGCTGACGTCGAACCATCTGCCGCTGGTGGCGATTCGAATCCCGAAGGTCGGCGCCCTGAGCCGCAGCGAGCGCGATGCGCTGAAAGAGTTCGGAAAAGAGCGCGGGCTGCGCGTGTTCGACGATCCCAAGCGCCTCGACCGCGATTCGCCGGCCGAGATGGCGGCGGTTCGCGAGCGGATCGGTTCCGAGGAAGACGATCTGCTGCTGATCGCGGGATGGGCGGGCGAGCCGCGGGGCCAGCGTCCCGAAGAGACGGTTTTACAGGCCTGCGGGCAGCTTCGCCTGCACGCCGCGCAAAAGTACGCGGATCGCCACAAGCTTTTCGATCCGCAAAATTTTCAATTCCTGTGGGTCACCGATTTTCCCATGTTCGAGTGGGATGAAGAAGAGGGGCGCTGGAACGCGGCGCATCATCCGTTCACTTCGGTTCACGATGAAGACATCGAAAAGCTGACCACCGATCCGGCGCGCTGCCGCGCGAAATCGTACGACCTGGTGCTGAATGGAACCGAGCTCGGTTCAGGCTCGATTCGTATCCATCGGCGCGACGTGCAGGCGAAAGTTTTCGCTGCGCTGGGATTCAGCGATGAGGAGGCCAAACGGCGTTTCGGATTTCTGCTGGAAGCGCTCGAATACGGAGCGCCGCCGCATGGCGGAATCGCGCTGGGTCTCGATCGCCTGGTGATGATTCTGGCGGCGGAATCCTCGATTCGGGAGGTGATCCCGTTCCCGAAAACGGCCAGGGGCGCCGACCTGATGTGCGACGCGCCCAGCGAAGTGCCGGAGCGGCAGCTGCGCGAGTTGGGGATCACGATTCGGAAGCAATAAAACGTTCGTAGTTCGTAGTTGGTAGTTCGTGGTCAGTCGACGAGTCCCTCCGAACGACGCAAAGCCGGCGACAGACCACACACTACGAGCCACGCAATCCGCGCTACGCTCTGCGGCGCGTGGCCAGCTTGTTCAGCGCGGCCACGAACGGGCGCGCCGCGCGGGGAGGCGGGACATTGGTCATCAAAATCTGGCGGTTGCTGATCTCGTGGCCGTACAGCCGCTTGTTTTCGCCCGAATCGGTGCGCAGCGTCGCGCCTTCAAGCGAAATGCCCGCGAACACGCCTTTGGCGTGCGAATAGGTCAGAATCGCGGCGCGCGCGGTCACGTCCATATTCGCGCTCGCGTCCTTGCCGGTCATCCCCTCCACTACGGCGATGTCGCCGCCCAGGGTGAATTTGTCCGCCAGCAGATGATCCATGCCGTTCTTGTTCATCACCAGCATGATCAGATCGGTGTAGGAGCCTCCCAGTTGCGGGCCGAAGCTTCCGCCCTCGATGCGTACCGACGCCGGCGCGGTCCAGCCGGCTTTTTTGCGGCACGCCGCGAATCCGCGCCCGTACTTTCCGCCGAACAGGAACGCGCCCTTCAGCAGTCCCGGCACGATGACGATGCACTGCGATTTGGCGATCAGCGATCGCGGGATGCCCCCGTCGTTGGTGGTCACCATCTCGGTGAGCGCGGCGATGGCGTGCTGCATGCGCTTGTCGGGCGTCAACTCCTGCGCCGCGAAAGCCACCGAAGAAATCAAACCGCCTAGCAGGATCCTCCGAATCATGCGCTCAGGCCTTCACCGGCTTGTCCTGCATTTTCCACTTCTTTTCGTCGAAGTACAGGACCTTGCCTTGCCGGTAGCTTTCGACCGCCATTGAAATCACCACCTGCGCGCAGGCTCCCGTTTCGACATCCAGGTGCGGTTTCTGGCGCGTGCGCATGCACGAAAGAAAATTGCCGATGTGCGCGGTCATGGAATCGTACTGCTCCACCGCGATTTTCTGCTCGACCAGGCCGAATTTGTAATCCGGATTGATGGGGGTGCTCACGAAATCGTTGCCCTGGCGCGTGCGTTTCACCTCCGGGCGCAGAATGATGTTCTCGGTGCGCGATTCGAAC
>JASHWA010000532.1 GCA_030044325.1 Bryobacteraceae bacterium | reverse complement strand
ACTTACGGGCAGCGCATGGCGACCGAGTTTCGCGCTCGCGCCAAAGACGCGCGCATCACTTTCGTCGATCCGTCGCTGCCGCTGGCCGCGATGTCGGACGCCGCGGGCGATGTGAGTTCGTGCTCGGCGGTGACCATCGCCGTGTTCCTCACCGGAGGAATGATGGGCGGCGATCTCGCGGCGTTCGTTCAAAAACTGGTGAGCGGAACCGCGCCGGCGGTGCTGGCCGGAATGGGCAGCCCCTACGTGTTCGCCGATTTTCCGAAGGTGACCGCGTTTCTCACCACGCTCAGCCCCGCGCCGCCGTCGGAAACGGCCGCCGTAAAAGCGCTGTTCGGCGAAATCCCGATCGGCGGAAAACTGCCGGTCACGATTCCGGGATTGGCGCAGTACGGCGACGGAATTCAAGTGCCCGCCGCGAGACGTTAGAGTTGCGCCACGCGCCAAACGATTAGAATCGAACTTATGATAGAAATTACCTGGCTCGGACACGGCACTTATCAAATGCGCCTCACCACGGGCGAAGTGATCCTGGTGGACCCGTGGATTGACGGCAATCCTTTATATCCGCAAAAATTCAGCATCGACCGGTTGGATGCGATGCTGATCACGCACGGCCATTTCGACCACATCCACGACGCGCTGCCGCTCGCCCGCAAATTTTCGCCGCAGATCGTCGCGATTTATGAGACCGCGCGCTGGCTCGAATCGAAGGGCGCCAAGAACGCGATCGGGATGAATAAAGGCGGCACCGTCGCCGTGGGTCCCATTTCGGCCACGATGACGCACGCGGTGCATAGCTGCGGAATTCTCGACGACGGCAAGATCATCTACGGAGGCGAAGCGGCCGGATACGTCGTGCGATTGCCGGACCGCCGCAGCGTGTATTGCGCGGGCGACACCAACGTGTTCACCGACATGCAACTGATCGAGCGGCTGTACCATCCCGAGCTCGCGTTTCTGCCGATCGGCGATCTGTACACCATGAGCCCGCGCGAAGCCGCGCTCGCCTGCCGCATGCTGAACGCGCGCAAGGTGATCCCGCTGCATTTCGGAACGTTTCCTCCGCTCACCGGGCGTCCCGAGCAGTTGGCTGAGCTGATTCGCGACCTGCCCGATACAGAGGTGTGGACGCTGACGCCGGGCGTTCCGGTGCAGTGGTGAATCATCGGCCGTTAATGAACCTGAATGAACGTGAATAAGAAAGCGCATGTTCATTCTTGGCTGATTGTTGTGCTCGCGGTTTTTGCGCTGCGGCTGCCGTTTTTGAACGAAGCCGTGCAGGGCGACGATCCTTATTATTTGTACGGGGCCGAGCACGCGCAGATCGACCCGCTGCATCCGGCGAGCGCGCGCTACATTTTTCAGGGCGATCCGGTCGATATGCGCGGGCATCCGCATCCGCCGCTCGATTCCTGGATTCTGGCGGCGCCGCTGGCGGTATGGGGCGGCGTGCGCGAGGCGCCGTTTCATCTGTTGTACGTGCTGTGGTCGCTCGTCGCCGCGCTCTCGATGTTGTCGCTCGCGCGCCGGTTCTGCGGCCGGCCGTTGCTTGCGACGCTGCTGTTCATCGCGGTTCCGGCATTTGTGGTCAACGGGACGTCGTTTGAGGCGGACCTGCCGTTTTTGGCGTTGTGGATGCTCGCGATCGCGATGTTCGTGAAAGCGGCCGACGAAAATTCAGCGTGGACGCTCGCCGTGGCCGCGATCGCGGCGATGCTGGCGGGGATGGCGGCATATCAGTCGATTCTGTTGACACCGATTCTTGCGGTGTATTTGTGGCAGAAGCGGCGGGCGTGGATTCCGGCGTGGGCTACCATCTTCGCCGCGCCCGCGGCGATCGCGGCGTGGCAGATTTTCGAATGGTCGACGCGCGGCGCCATTCCGCTGGCCATGCTTGCCGGATACATGAGGACCTACGGCCTACAGGGCCCGTCGAACAAGGTGCACAGCGCGGCGGCGCTGGTGGCGCACGCGGGGTGGGTTTTATCGCCGTTGATTGTGCTCGCCTGGCGCGGGGCGCGATGGCGCTGGATCGTGGCGGGCGCGGCCGCGATCGCGGCGGGGTTCTACGACTCGAACCCTCTGTTCTGGTTTTCGTTCGGATGCGGCGTGCTGCTGCTCGTGTCATCGATCCGGCGCGATTTTTTGGGCGTGTGGATCGCGATTTTCTTCGGCGCGTCGGCGTTCTTGTTTTTCGCAGGATCGGCACGGTATCTTTTGCCGATGGCCGCGCCGGTGGCGATTCTGGCGGTCGGCGCGGTGAATTCGCGGGTGGTTGCAATCGGGTTGTGTTTGCAGATGGCGCTCGGCCTGGGACTGGCCGTCGAAAATTACCAGCATTGGAACGCGTACCGGAGTTTCGCCGCACTGCTTGGGCCGGAAATCCGCCGGCATCGCACCTGGATCAACGCGGAGTGGGGATTGCGGTTCTATCTCGAATCGGAAGGCGCGCTGCCGATGCCCAAAGATCCGCCGCTGCGGCCGGGCGACATGATCGTTTCAAGCGATCTGGCGTATCCGCTCGCGGTGCACGCGCCGCTTGCGCCCGTCGCGACCGGCGTGATCCGGCCGTCGATTCCGCTGCGGATTATTTCGCTCGACGGGCGGCCGGCGTATTCGGTCGCCTCGGCGCGCGGGCTGCTTCCGTTTGAAATTTCGAACGGACCCGTTGACCGCGTTCGCGCGGAGGTAGTGATCGAACGCAAAGCCGAGCTGAGCTGGATCGATCCTAAAGATCCGC
>JASHWA010000531.1 GCA_030044325.1 Bryobacteraceae bacterium | reverse complement strand
TTGCGCCAATAGCCGAAAGCCACCATGGCGACGCCGATCAGAGAATGCACTTCGCCGACGGCCAGCGCCGATCCCACGTACATACCGACCATCGCCGTATAGATGGGGTGCCGCAGCGAGCGATAGGGACCGGTGCGAATCAGCTGGTGCTTCACTTTGATCTCGATCCGGGCGCTCCAGTTGCGTCCCAGATGACGCCGCGCCCAAACCGCGAGCGCGAAGCAGGCGGCTTGTAATCCCAGTCCTGCGGCGATCCAGGCGAGCGATCTGGGAACGACGATTTCGCGCAATCCCGGGACCGGCACGAACAGCAACAGCAGGCCGATGTTGACCAGCAGCTCATGCACGCGGCG
The DNA here is from genome assembly GCA_030044325.1 of Bryobacteraceae bacterium. Taxonomy (GTDB): domain Bacteria; phylum Acidobacteriota; class Terriglobia; order Bryobacterales; family Bryobacteraceae; genus Palsa-187. The sequence continues at coordinate 3,658 of JASHWA010000531.1, read as the reverse complement.
CGATTCGTCCGATTCGAACGACTGGGCCTCCGCCGAGTTTCTTGCAGCTGCGCTCCAATAAGAGGTGAAAGCGATCCATCCAGCGATGGATGCCCACACCGGCCAGGGAGCGAGCGAGCGGCGCGAATGCGCGATCCACGCGGCAATTCCCACCAGGATCGCCACCAGCACGACCTGCGCCCGCCAGCCGGTGAGCCGGTATTTTCCGAACGCGATGGTAGTTTGCCGCGGCGCTGCCATGCTACTCTTCGCGCAAGGCGTTGAGGGGATCGATTTTGGTGGATCGCCGCGCGGGAACGTAACAGGCGAGCATGGCCAGTCCGGCGAGCAGGAGCGGCGCGCCGATCAGCAGGCGGGGATCGTGCTGACTCGCCTGGAACGACGATCCGAGCATGTTATTGAACGCGGAAAGCGCGCGCGAAAACGCCCACGCGCAGAGCAGACCGAGCACGGAACCGACCAGCACGAGCGCTCCGCCTTCGCGCAGCATCAACAGCAAGACCTGTCCTTTCTGCGCGCCGAGCGCCATGCGAATTCCGATTTCCTTGCGCCTGCGCGCCACCGAATACGCCGTCACGCCGGCAAGGCCGATGGCCGCAAGAATCAACCCGAACATCCCGATGCCTCCGTAAATGAAAGTCGCCAACCGCAGATAAGACATCGTGTCGTTGACCTGTTGGGCCAGCGTGCGGACATCGAATACGGCCAAATTGGGGTCCATTTCGGCGAGCTCTTTGCGTACGCCCTGCATGGTGTCGGCACCGCGATCGCCGCGGATCATGACCGTCATCCCGCCGGCGGGCGGATGAGCGAAGTCGTCACTGGTGAGCGGGAGGTAGACCACGGGAATCTTCGCGGTGGCGCCCTGTCCGACCGCGGTCTGGCTCATCGGGGCGGAAAGATCTTTGACCACGCCGACGACGTCATACGATTTCGATCCGTCGAGAATCCGGCGTCCCAGAGGCTCGGCCGATCCGAAGAAGGCGTGCGCCGCGGCCGCGTTGATCACCACCGGCAGGGATTTGCCGGGCGAGGGCACGATGTGCTGGTCGCGCTCAACGAATTCGCGGCCTTCGAGCAGCGGCGTGCTGAGGGCGGCAAAGTAATTTGCGCCGATGGTGCTTTTCGCGAGTCCGCTGACGACGCGGTTCTGCTGTCCGGGCTCGCCCGGGGCGGTGAGCGTCGAAACCGCGGCCTGCGCGCCAAACGGCGCCGAATTGGCCAGCGCGATCTCTCGAACTCCCGGCGCGCGCTTCAAGTGCTCAGGAAGATTATTGAACAGATTTTCGGCTTTTTCGGCCGTGTATCCGTCGCGCACCGGATCGAGCGAAAGGAGGTACATGGTGGAGGGATCGAACGGCACATCGATGCTGTTGACGGTGGTGAACCCGAGGACCAGAAAGCCGGCGATCAGCAGCAGGGTCAACGATCCGGCCACCTGCCACACCATCAGGATGTTGCGGAATCCGAATCGCCGGTATCCGCGCATCTGGCCGACCATCCCTTCTTTGAGCGTGGAGGCAAGATCGGTTTTGGTCGCGGCGAGGGCCGGCGCCAACCCGAAACCGATGCCCGCCACCAGCGAAATTCCGAAAACGATCAGCACCACGCGCCAGTCCGGGGTGATATCGAAGTTGATGGAGACGGCGACCGGCAGCCTCATGGTCCGCATCAGGCGCGTGAACCACACTGCCAGAAGCATTCCCGCGGCGCCTCCGGTCATCGCGAGCAGCACGCTTTCGGCGAGCAACTGGCGGATCAAACGGAAACGGCTGGCGCCGACGGAAAGCCGGATGGCGACCTCTTTGCGCCGCCCGGCCGCGCGCGCGAGCTGCATGTTCGCCAGGTTCATGCAGGCGATAGCGACAATCAAGCCGTCGAGCAGGACCATGAAAGAAAACACGGCCGGCAACAGATCGCGCGGAATGGGCAGCATGGTGCCGCCGGGCAGCAGCGTGACGCGGCGGCCCTTGGCGTTGCGCGCCGGATCGAGCGTCTGTTCATCCAGGTGCCGCGCGAGCGTGTCGAGTCCCGCTTCGGCGGATTTGAACGACACTCCCGGGGCGAGCCGCAGCAGGGCGACAAACTCCTTGGCATCCTGTTTGTGCAGCACATCGCCCGAGAGCTCCGGCGCCATCGAAGGCGGAGACGTGGTGGGCACAAAAATATCGGCGACGATGAACGGCATCGCGCCCGCGAAATCCTTGGGCCCGATTCCGACGATGGTTGCGGGCTGTCCGTTGACGTGAATGATTCTGCCGATGGCGTTGGAATCGGAATCGAGGTGCTCGCGCCAGAAGCGGTCGGTCAAAAAGACCACGGGCGAGTTGCCGGGCTTGTCGATTTCCGGGCTGAAGACGCGCCCGCGCGCGGCGGTGACGCCCATGGTGGAGAAATACTCGGGCGAGACGAGCTGTCCGGAAATCCGCTCGGCCTTGCCGGCGTCCAGCGCGAGATTGAAGGGAACGCCGGGCTGCATGGCTGCCCCGGCCGAAAAAAGATCATGCTGATCGCGGTAATGCTCGAAGTAAGGATAGGAAACGCCGCTGACCATCACCAGCCGATCGGGATCGCGCGCGCCGGGAGCGTCGCGCAGCAGCAGGTTGAGCGTTTCGCTCACCGAAACGGCGGCGATGCCGATTCCCAGGGCGAGCGAGATGATTCCGACGGCGGCGAATCCTCGCGATTTCGAGAGCGTGCGCAGGGCGTAGACCAGGTCGCGCCGCATTTCAGTGAGATATTCGGCCGGCACGCGAATCGCGATATCGGCGACCAGGCGCGCCAATCCCGCTGCTCCATTACGTGTGGCGATGTCTTCCACGATGTCCTCCCCGAGTTGAATCACGTCGGCGCCGTAGACCAGCTTGAACTCATGCGGAAAGGCACGAGCGAGAAAGCGGTACAGCGCGAGCGCGAGCTTCATACGATTTTTCGACCGCAGTTTGAAAGACAGCCGGCAGAAACCGGCCGGCTGGCCCACACTGCCATCCGGTTCATTCGAGCACTTCCACGTTTTTCAGTGCGCCCATCAGTTCTTTTAGACGATCGCGTTCCGCGGTCAGCACCCTGCGGCCGAAGACGGTCATGCGGTAATATCTGCGGCGCGCATCGTCGAATTCGGGCGCCGGCCGCTCCGCCGATTCCTCGATCAATCCCCGCTCGATCAGCCGTTTGAGGGAGCCGTAGAGCGTGGCGGGCCAGAGCCGGACCTTACCGCCGGTTCGCTCGAGCACCTGTTGCATGATGCCGTAGCCATGCTGCTCGCCATCGGCGAGCGCGAGCAGGATGTAGAACCAGTTGGATTTGAGCGGAAGGAACGCTTCGAGATTGGGCATATTCAGTATACATATCATAAAATATGTATATTGTCGAGTTGTTAATGCTCGTTGCAGGCCCCGCTGCTCGCCGCTCCCTTTGGTCGCGGTTCATGTTGCGCATACTTGGACGACGGGTGGCGTGTAGCGAGACCCGAACAACGCGCTCTGTCGCGCCTCAGGCTGCGGCGGCGATTCCGCGGGCTGGCAGGCAACCGTCATGCGGGGCGAGGCCGCCACATTCGGCGGGGAACGGTGTTGTAAACGATCCGGAAGGCTCTCCGTCCAGAGAGGTTATGATGGGGCTTATGGCCGAGCCTCTATGGGCCGAGCGCGCGAGTGGC
>JASHWA010000530.1 GCA_030044325.1 Bryobacteraceae bacterium | reverse complement strand
ATATAGCGAAATCAGCACAAAGGCGACGAAAATGCCCATGCAGATCATGATCATCGGCTCGATCAGGCTGAGGGCGGCGGTGGTGCGGGTGGCGACGTCGTCTTCATAAAACTCGGCCACGCTGCCAAGCATCGCGGGAAGTGCGCCGGTGGATTCGCCGACCTCGATCATGTCGATCGAAAGCGGCGGGAAAATCTTGGTAGTCCGCAGCGCGCTTGAAAGCGCCTGGCCCTCGCGCACCAGCTTGACGGCGTTTTCAAGCACTCGTTTTAAAACCTGGGTGCCGAGCGAATCCGACGCGGTGTCGAGCGCCTGGAGCAGCGGAATTCCGCCGATCAAAAGGGTTCCGAGCACACGCGAAAACTGCGCTACCTGGTATTTGAGCCAGGTTTCGCCCAACACCGGAATTTTCAACAAAAACCGGTCTATGGTTTCGCCGCCCTTGGGGGTTCGCGCCCACCAGCGGAACGCGAAAACCAACAGGACCAGCGCGATGAACCCGACCACCACGTAACTGCGCGCCGTGGTTCCCACCGCGATCAGGATCTGCGTGGGCGCGGGCAATTGCGCGTTCATGCTCGAATAAAGCTGCGCGAAATTGGGGACCACGTAGGTCACCAGGAACACGATCAGGCAGCTTGAGAGCGACACCAGCACGGCCGGGTAGAGCAGCGAAACCAGCAGCTTCTTGCGCACCGAAAGCGACATCTTCTGGTAGGCGATATAGCGCTCGATCACTTCGCCGAGCGATCCGCTGCGCTCGCCGGCGAGCACCGTGGTGACGTAAATGGGGGGAAACACGCCCTGCCGCGCGAAGGCGTCGGAGAGCAGCGCGCCGTTGCGGACCTCTTCGCGCACCCCTTTGATAAGGCCGGAGAGTTTGGGATCGGTGAGCCGCTCGGCGAGCAGGTCGAGCGCCTTCAAGATCGGCAACCCGGCGCGAATCAACGTCACGAACTGCTGGTTGAAGATCAGGAATTTTTCGAGATTGAGCTTTTTGCGCCGGGGCTCGGAGGCGCCGACCAGGCCTGCAATCTCGGAGCGCGGCTTGACCGAATAGACCAAAAATCCCTGCTGCGTGAAGCGGTCGCGCAGTTCGCGCTCGGAGCCGGCTTCGGCCACCTGCTGGTGAATTTCGCCGCGATCGTCGGCGTATTTGAGGGTCCACTCGGCCATGGAGAACTGTTCTCAGTTTATGACGAATTCGCCGAGTGAAACGTGCAACCGCGGCGCGGCGGCGTTATTTTCGAGGATCACCCCCGCGCTTACGCAGAGGGCTTGCATGGCGTTGATGAAAGGAGTGGCCTTGATTCACGCGCTCCGCTCCGTTACGGTCGCGGCTCTGAAGCGGCACTCCGACCAGACCGCGCTGCGATAATCGGAAGAGATGGGTTTCATATTTTTATGCGCGCTCTCAATGGCGATCGCTGCGGCGCAGGATTTTTCAGAGATTCGCGTTGAGAAAATCGCGACGGGATTGCATTACGCCGAAGGGCCTGCGTGGTCTCCGGAGGGATTTCTGATTTTCAGCGACACGCCCGAAAACAAGCTGCACAAAATGATCCCGGGCAAAGGCGATGCCGAATTTGCGGAGATCGCGGGGGGAGCGATGGGCAACGCGTTCGACGCGCAGGGCCGGCGCTACACCTGCGAATTCCGCGAGCGCCGCGTGACGCGCACTTCGAAAAACGGAAAAGTGGAGGTGCTCGCTTCACGCTTCGAAGGCAAACGCCTGAACGGGCCGAACGACATCGTGGTGCGCCGCGACGGGCAGATTTTTTTCACCGACCCGGCGTTCGGCAATCAGCAGGATGGGCGCGAGCTGGATTTTTACGGCGTGTTCCGTGTTTTGCCGCACGGCGAGCCGAGCGCGATCGCCAAATGGCGGACGCGTCCCAACGGGATCGCCCTTTCGCCCAACGGCAAGACGTTGTATGTGAGCGATTCCGACGCGCGCCTGGTTCGCGCCTACGATCTCGATCACGGGCCGGGGGAGCGCGTGCTGATCGAAAAAATTCCCGGCGTTCCGGACGGGATTCGGGTGGATGAAAAAGGCGATCTGTGGATCGCGGCGAAAGCGGTGTACGAATACTCTGCGCAAGGGAAATTGCTGGGCGAAATTCGGCTCACGGGCACGCCGACCAATCTGACGTTCGGCGATGCCGATTTGGAATCTCTGTTCATCACCACACGAACCGAAGTGTATCGAGCGCGGGTGGGCGTGAAAGGGGCGGCGCAGTATTAGACGGCGGTATCCCCAGCATCCGCTGCTCGGCGTAGGCGCGCTGATTTTTCGCGGCGATTCGATTTTGCTGGTGGAGCGCGGGCGCGAGCCGTTCAAGGGCTACTGGTCGCTGCCGGGCGGGCTGGTGGAAACGGGCGAGCATTTAGAAGCCGCGATTCGGCGCGAGGTGCGCGAAGAAACGGCGCTGCGCGTCGAACCGCTCGAGATCTTCGAGATTTTCGAGCGCATCATGCGCGACGCGCGCGGGCGGGTGGAATTTCATTACGTGCTGGCCGATTACGTGTGTAAAGTGGTGAGTAGGGGAGAGCCTCGCGCGGGTGACGACGTTAGTGCGGTGCGTTGGGTGAAGCGCGCGGCGCTGGACGATCTCGAATTGACAGAAGGCACGCGCGAGGTGATCGAAAAAGCGTTCGATGCACGCCGAAAACGTTCTTGAATTTGAAGCGCTGCGCGCGCTGGTCGGGCGATACGTGCGCAGCTCGCCCGGCCGCGCGGAGCTCAATCGAATCGCGCCGATAACGGATCGCGCGGCGATCGAAGCGGCGCTCGCGGACGCGGCCGAGGCGATCGACTATTTGCACACGGCTTCGCGGCCGCAGGCGGCCTCGCGCGGCGCGGCGATTCGCATCCGCTTCGATGAAATCGGGGAGCCGGAAAGCTCGCTGGCGCGATTGCGCATCGAAGGCGCGACGCTGGAAGCTCGCGAAATTTACGAGATCGCGCGGCTGCTCGATCTGGCGTCGGAAGCGCGATCGATCTTACTGGGCGCGCGCGGAAAATTTCCGCGGCTGGGTGTGTATGCGTCGGCCATCGCGGATCTGCGCGATCTTTCGCGCAATCTGCGGGGAAAAATTCGTCCGGACGGAACCGTTGCCGATGACGCGAGCGTCGCGCTCGCGCGCCTGCGCCGCGATATCGAGCGGCAGCGACGATCGATTCAGGAATCGCTCGAACGGTTTTTGCGCGCGCATCACGAGGACGGAACGCTGCAGGAGGATTTCGTCACCATTCGCAATGACCGGTTCGTGGTGCCGGTGGTTACGGGGCGCGAGCGGAGGGTGGACGGCGTGATTCACGGCGCGAGCGGGAGCGGGCACACGCTGTTTGTCGAGCCGCTCGAAACCATCCAGCTCAACAACGAGCTGGTGCGTCTGCATGAAGAGGAGCTGCGCGAGGTGCATCGCATCCTGCGCGAGTTCACGGCGCAACTGCGCTCGCGCGCGCTCGAAATTTCGTCGAGCGCGGAAGCGCTGGCGGAGCTTGACCTGATTTTCGCCAAGGCCGATTTCGCCGTGGATTTCGATTGCGCGGTTCCACGGCTGAGTCCGGAGGGTTCGCGGCGGGTGATTCTTCGCGACGCGCGCCATCCGCTGCTTGAAGATATTTTGCGCGGGCAGAAGAAGCGCGTGGTTCCGGTTTCGCTGGCGCTCGATGACCAGGAGCGTGCGTTGCTGATCAGCGGTCCGAACACGGGCGGAAAGACTGTGGCGCTGAAGACCGCCGGTTTGCTTGCGCTGATGACGCAGGCGGGATTGCCGGTGCCGGCGGCGGAGGCCGAATTTCCGTTGTTTGAAGAGGTGCTGGCCGATATCGGCGATCACCAGTCGATCCAGGAAAGTTTGAGCTCGTTTTCCGCGCACATCGTGACGCTGCGCGAGATGCTGGAGCGCGCGGGCGCGGATTCGCTGGTGCTGATCGATGAGCTGGGCAGCTCGACCGATCCCGAGGAGGGCGGCGCGCTGGGGGTCGCCGTGGTGGAAGCGTTCCGGCGCAGGGGCGCGTTTACGCTGGTTTCGACGCACCTGATGGCGCTGAAGGTGTACGGCGCATCCACCGCCGGCGTGCGCAACGGATCGATGGGATTCGACGAAGAAACATTGGAGCCGACTTATGTATTGAGGCTCGGCGCGCCGGGAAAATCGGCCGGCCTCGATATCGCGAGCCGGCTGGGACTGGATCCGGCGCTGATTGAAGACGCGCGCGGGCGCATGAGCTCGGCCGAGCGCGACGTGACACGCTTTTTGGCGGACCTGCACGCGAAGCTCGACGAGCTGGAGCAATCAAGGCGCGAAGTGGCGCGCGAGAAAGTGGAGCTGGATGCGCGCGAGAAGTCGCTCGAATCGACCTGGGAGAAAAAATACGCGGCGAAGATTCGCGAAGTAGAGCAGCGCGCGGAGCAGATGGCGGCGGAGTTCGAGCAGCGCGCGCAGGAGACCATTCAGGAACTGAGCCAGAAAGCGCGGGCGCGGATTGCGAAGACCAGGCGCGAGTACACGGAAGCGGTGGAGGCGATCGCGCCGGCGCCCGCGGCGCAAGCCGCCGCGCCGAAATTGCGCCTCGAAGAGGGGGCGCGCGTGCGGCTGAAGGGAATTCGTCAGCCGGCGACGGTGCGGCGCGTGCTGTCCGGCGGGGGGATCGAGGTGGACGCCGGATTCCTGAAAATGCAGGTTTCCGCATCCGATGTGGAAGAAATTTTGCCGGGCGGCGCGGGCGAACGGCGGTCCACGAGTTTTCAGCAGGGGCCGCGCTTCGACGGCTCGTATCGCGAGATCAACGTGATCGGCCAGCGCGCGGAAGCCGCCGTCGAGCAGGTGGATAAGATGCTCGACAACGCGGCGCTGGCGCAGGTGGAACGGGTTCGCATCATTCACGGCCACGGGATGGGGATTTTAAAAAAAGCGATCGCGGAGATGCTGAAGTCGAATCCGCACGTCGAGAAGTTCTATATCGCGACGCCCGAGGAAGGCGGATCGGGAGCCACGATTGTCGAGTTGAAGTAACGCTCGCTTGCTAAAATCGGATTTTCCCCATGGAAATCGACAAAATCTACGAGCCGCAGCGGTTCGAGCCGCATTGGGCCGAATGGTGGGTCTCGCAAAACCTTTTTCATGCCGAAGCGCGGCCCGGGGAACCTTATTTTTCGCTGGTGATTCCGCCTCCCAACGTCACCGGCGCGCTGCACATCGGGCACATGTTCGAGCATTCCATCATCGATGCGCAGGTGCGCTGGCGCAGGATGCTGGGCGTGAATACGCTGTGGCTGCCGGGAACGGACCACGCCGGGATTTCGACGCAGATCATGGTAGAGCGGCAACTCGCCGAGGAGGGTTTGACGCGGCACGACCTGGGGCGGGAGAAATTCGAAGCTCGCGCATGGGCGTGGAAGGAGCAGTACGGCGGACGAATCATCGAACAGATGAAGCGCGCGGGCGTGAGCGTGGATTGGCAGCGGCTGAGATTCACGCTTGACCCGGGGCTGTCGCGCGCGGTCCGCGAAGCGTTCGTCAGGCTGTATGAAAAAGGACTGATCTATCGCGCCGAGTACATGGTCAACTGGTGCCCCCGCTGCCAGACCGCGCTGTCCGATCTTGAAACTATTCACGAAGAAGAAAACGGGCGCCTGTGGCACATCCGCTATCCGGTGAACGACAGCGATTTGAAACTGGTGGTCGCGACCACGCGGCCGGAGACGATGCTCGGCGATACCGCGGTCGCGATCAATCCGAAAGATCCGCGCGCGAGAGAGCTCGCGGGAAAGACGGCGCAGTTGCCATTAATGGACCGGCCGATTCCGATCATTCTCGACGAAATGGCCGAGCTCGCATTCGGCGCGGGTGCGGTGAAAATCACGCCAGCGCACGATCTGAACGATTTCGAAGCAGGCAAGCGCCACAATCTGCCGTCGGTGAAAGTGATCGACGAGAACGCAAAGATGACCGCGGCGGCGGGAAAATTCGCGGGGCTCGACCGGTTTGAAGCACGCAAGCAGGTGGTCGCGGAGCTTGAAAACCGGGGCCTGATCGAAAAAATTGAGCCGTACCGATTGAACCTGGGCCGCTGCCAGCGGTGCAAGACGCCGGTCGAGCCGCTGGTTTCGATGCAGTGGTGGGCGCGGATGAAGCCGCTGGCCGAACCGGCGATCAAAGCGGTGGAGGACGGGCGCATCACCTTCGTTCCGGCGAACTGGGCCAAAACATATTTCGAATGGATGTACAACATCCGCGACTGGTGCATTTCGCGCCAGCTGTGGTGGGGCCATCGCATTCCTGCGTGGCACTGCGCGGCGTGCGGAAAAACGACGGTCGCGCGCGAAACGCCTGGCGTTTGCTCGCACTGCGGATCGGAGAAGATCACGCAAGAAACCGATGTGCTCGATACGTGGTTCAGCTCGGGGTTGTGGCCCTTTTCGACGCTCGGCTGGCCGGACGACACGGTCGACCTGCGCGCGTTTTATCCGACCACGCTGCTGGTGACCGGATTCGACATCATTTTTTTCTGGGCCGCGCGAATGATCATGCTGGGGATGGAGATGACGGGCGATGTTCCGTTCCGGCAGGTGCACATCCATGGACTGGTGCGCGACGAAGAGCGGCAGAAGATGTCCAAGACCAAGGGCAACGTGATCGATCCGCTGGTGATCAATGAAAAATACGGAACCGACGCGGTGCGCTTTGGATTGCTGGTCGCTGCGTCGCCGGGCAGCGATATCGCATTGAGCGAAGAGCTGATGCATCGCGGGCGGAACTTCGCAAACAAAATCTGGAACGCGTCGGGGTTGCTGTTCAGCAAGCCGAAAACCGGGAAAGGCGAACCGTCCTCCTTGATCGACCGGTGGATCGCATCGCGACTGAACGCAGCCACCGGGCAGGCCAATCGGGCTTTCGAATCGCACCGATATCACGAAGCTGCGGACGCGGCGTGGACGTTTTTCTGGGATGAATTCTGCGACTGGTACCTGGAATTCAAGAAACAGGAGTCCGACTGGAGCTTTGCTTACGTCGTGTATGAGAAGGCGCTGCGGTTGCTCCATCCTTTGATGCCGTTCATTACCGAGGAACTGTGGCAACGGCTGGCGATGCCGGGAAAATCGATCGCGCTGGCGCTGTATCCGCAATTCGATGAGACCTGGAGCGATGCCGCGGCGGAACACGATATGGCGATGCTCCAGGCGCTGGTTTCGGGAATCCGGGAAAGGCGCGCCGAAGCGGCGGTCGCCGATCCCAGGCAGCGGCTCAATATCGATATCACTGCCGCGCCGGGACGCAGCGAGGTGATCGGCGCTTACGTTCCATCGATCGGGCGATTGGCGTCCGTGCACATCGGGCTGCACCATGGCGATCCGGCCTTTCCAGCAGGGGATTATGCCGAAGGCACGCAGGTTCGATGGACGTATCAGGCTCCTGAGAACCAGGATCCAGGAGCCAGGATGATTCCCTGCTTCTCCGCGGTCTTGAATATTCCGCCGAATCGGGCTCGGATCGAAAAGGAGATTCAACGCCTGGAACGCTTGATCGCGGACAAACAGCGCCAGCTTCAAAGCGAAACATTCACGAGCCGGGCTCCGGCCGATGTGGTTGCCGAGGTGCGGCAAAAAAAAGAGCAATACGAGGCAGAGCTGGCGAGCAATCGCGCGGCGCTGGGCTCATGAGCTTCTCCATCGCGCATCCGGAAGTGAAGCGCGCCGTCGAGATCGCGCTCGCCGAAGACACCGGCGCGGGCGACCTCACCACGAATTCGTGCATTCCTCGCGAGCTTCAGGCGGAAGCGCGTTTCGTTGCACGCCAGGACGTGACGGTCGCGGGGGTGGAACTGCTCGCGCTGCTGTTCGAAGGTCCGGAGCTGTACAAGCGGAGTGGCGATCGCGCGCCGGCGGGGGACGTCCTGGCGGTGGTGCGAGGACCGGCGCGGATGCTGCTCACGCGCGAGCGCGTCGTACTGAATTTCTTGCAGCGGCTTTCGGGGATTGCGACGCTGGCGGCGCAATTTGTTGCGGCGGTCAAGGGAACCGGCGTCCGGATTCTCGACACGCGCAAGACGACACCGGGACTGCGCGTGCTTGAAAAGATGGCCGCGGTGGCGGGCGGCGTCGTGAATCATCGCATGGGCTTGTACGACGCGGTGCTGATCAAGAACAATCACATTCGACTGGCCGGCGGGGTTCGAACGGCGATGGAGCGGGCGCGCGCGGCGGGTGTTCCGATCGAAATCGAGGTTCGCACGCGCGCGGAGATCGAAGATGCGCTCGCGTACGGCGCGGCGCGGCTGCTGCTCGATAACATGACGCCGGAACAGGCCGCGGGCGAGATCGAATTCATCGGGCGGCGCGCCGAGACCGAAATTTCGGGCGGCGTGACGCTTTCCAACGTTCGGGCTTACGCGGAGGCGCGGCCGGATTTCATCAGCTCCGGCGCGATCACGCATTCCGCCACCGCGGTGGATATCAACTGCGGGATCTTCCCGGTTTAACCGATCCGGTCACTTGCCCGGCCGGCGCGATTCAAAACGAATCTCGCCGAGCGAGGGCGCGTCGTGCGGCAGATCGTGTTTGCCGGAAGGGAAATTGTTCGCGCTCAGGATGAACGCGACCAGGTCGGCCGCGGTTTCGCGGCTCAGGCTTCCCGGCTCTTTCTGGGGCATATCGCGATGAACGCGCTCGAACAGATCGCCGAGCGTCTGGCCGTTCCAGCGGTCGCGAAAATTTCCGTCCGCGAGCGAGGGATGCTCCACCACGTCGCCTTCGAGCTCGTCGCCGTGGCAGCCGGCGCAGCGCTGCTGGTATTGGGCGCGGCCACGCCCGGCCTGCTCCGCCGTGTAGACGCCATCCCACACGCTTCGCGATTGCTGCGCGAAAATCGCGGCACAGGCGGCCGCGATCACGATTACCACGCGGGAAGTGATTTCTTGTCCTCCTGCGAATTCAAGTTAACACCCTTCTCAGCACCCTCATAAGTATGTCCACGCCGCGCCGCGAAATGCAATCAGCGCTGGTTAAACATCGCTTGTTAGACTGGGGCATTCATGGGATTCGATCTCGAGTGGGTGCGCGAGCGAGTGCCGGGACGGCGCGTGGAGTGGTTTGACAGCGTGGATTCCACGATGACGGTCGCGGCGAGGATGGCGCGCGAAGGATGCGCGTCCGGATCGCTCGCCGTCGCGGACGCACAGACCGCCGGGATCGGCCGGCATGGGCATTCCTGGCATTCCGAAGCGGGCGCGGGACTGTACGTTTCGATCGTGCTGCGCGTGCCGGTGGACGCGGCGGGATTGCCGGTTCTGATGGTCGCCCTGGGCCTGGCGGCTCAGGAAGCTATGGTCAAAACGGCCGGCCTTGAGGCGGATTTGCGCTGGCCCAATGATGTTTTGATCAATGGGAAGAAATGCGCTGGAATTCTGGCGCAAATCGAGAGCGATGCAGTCATTGCCGGAATTGGAATTAACGTAAATCATACGACTTTTCCAAAGGAAATCGAACCGCTGGCGACGTCGCTGAGGCTCGCGGGCGCGCGGAAGATTTCGCGCGAAGAACTGCTGGTTGCGCTGGCCGAAGAAATCGGCGAGTACCTGCGGGTGCTGGCCGACGAAGGCGCGGAGGCGATTCTGCGCCTGTTTGCGAATGCGTCCAGCTACGCGGAGGGCCGGCGGGTGCGGGTGGAGCAGGATGGATCGGTGATCGAGGGGATGACTTGCGGGCTCGATCACGCAGGCTTTCTGCGCGTGCGCCTGGATGACGGGAAAGAGACGAAAATTGTGACGGGAGGAGTGCGGCCGGCTTAATTCGTGGCGGAAAAGTATTTTAATTATTTTACGGAAATCGAGGAGCATTTTCAGAAAGCGCGCGGAAGCGGGTTGTTTCTGCTTTCGCCGCTCGACTGGGCGCTGATCGAAGCCTGGAAGAACGCGGAAATCCCTGTGGAAGCGGTTTTGCGCGGAATCGATCGGGCGTTCGAAAAATGGCGCGCGAAGCCCGCGCGGGTGCGGACACAAAAGGTGAATTCGCTCGCTTACTGCGCGCAGGCGATCGCCGAGGAGGCGCAGGCGATGGCCAACGCCGCGCCGGTTTCGCGTAAAGACGCGAAAGCGGCATTTGCGATTTCCGATGTATGCGAGTTTATCGAGCGCAACGCGGAGGCGCTCCGTGATTCGGGGCACGCGGACCTGGCGGAATCGCTCGGTTCGCTCGATATCGAGGCGCTGTATTCGGATCTCGAGCAACTGGAGCAGCGGCTCACGGCAATCGAAGACAAATTGATCGCGCGGCTGCGCGCGTCAGCGAGCGAGGAGGCGCTGTTTGAAGCGCGGCGCGCGCTCGACCGCGAACTGAAGCCGTATCGCGGGAAGATGACGGCGGCGCAACTGGCGATGCTCGAAAAGCAGTTTCTGGAGCGGCGGCTTTTGGAAGCGGCGCGCCTGCCCAGGCTGAGCCTTTTTTATTTGTGATCAGCTTGTTTTATCTTTGATACGATGCTTCGAATGAAAATGATGGTGATTGGGGCTTGTCTGGCCCTGGCGGCGTGCGCACCGAAGCCGCAGGCGTGGGACAAGATGGACGTGATGATTCCAGCTCGCGATGGGGTGAAGCTGCACACGCTGATCTTCATTCCCAAAAACGCCCCGGAGAAATTGCCGTTCCTGATCGAGCGCTCGCCTTACGGCTTCGATAACGGCCGCGCGGAGCGAACCCTGGAGACGCGGTACAAGCAGCTTGCCGCGGACGGATACATTTTCGTGTTGCAGGATATTCGCGGACGATACGGGAGCGAGGGGCAGTTTGTCATGCAGCGCCCGGTGCGCGACCGGTCGGATTCCAAATCGATCGATGAGGGCACGGACACTTACGACACCATCGATTGGCTGCTCAAGAATGTTCCGGGAAACAATGGGCGCGCGGGACTTTTGGGGATTTCCTACGGCGGATGGCTGACGGCCATGGCGCTGATCGAGCCGCATCCGGCGCTCAAGGCCGCCAGCGAACAGGCATCGCCCGCGGATATGTTCTTAGGCGACGATTTTCATCACAACGGTGCGTTCCGGCTGAGCTACGGATTCGAGTACGTCTCGCGCATGGAAACCGGGAAGGTGCAATATATCTTCAATTTTGACAAATTTGATACCTTCGACTGGTATTTATCGCTGGGTCCGCTATCTGCAATCGATGAGAAATATTTTCACGGCGAAAAACCGACGTGGACGAATTTCGTAAATCATCCGAATTACGATTCGTTCTGGCGCGGCCAGGCGATGAATGAGGTGTTGACCAAGACTACGGTGCCGAATCTGAACGTCGCCGGGTGGTGGGACCAGGAAGATTACTATGGGCCGATGAAGATTTACCAGACGCTCGAAAAGAACGACGCCGATCACAAGAATTACCTGGTAGTCGGGCCGTGGCGGCACGGCGGATGGGGCGGCGAGGGTAAAAACCTGGGGGCGATTGATTTCGGCGGCGACCAGTCGCTGTATTTCCGCGAAAAAATCGAAGCACCGTGGTTCGCGTATTGGCTGAAAGACAAAGGGAAGCTGGATGAGCCGGAGGCGATGGCATTTGAAACCGGACGAAACACATGGGAGCGATACGATGCGTGGCCGCCGAAGGACGGAATCGAAAATCGCAAGCTGTACACGGCCGCCAATGGCGCGCTCACGTTCGATGCGCCGCGCGATACTTCGGAAAATGCGTTCGACAGCTATCTTTCCGATCCGGCGCATCCGGTGCCATACCGCCATCGGCCGATTCCGCCGACGTATTCGCGCGATTCTGGATGGACGCAGTGGCTGGTCGAGGATCAGAGATTCGTGGATCAGCGGGTGGACGTGGCGACCTGGTCGAGCGAGCCGCTCAAAAGCGATGTGGTGGTATCAGGCGATGTGGTCGCGCATGTATTCGCGTCCACTTCGGGCGAAGATTCCGATTGGATCGTAAAATTAATCGACGTTTATCCCGAAAATGACGAAAAATTGCCGGGATATGAGCTGATGATCGCGGACGAGGTTTTTCGCGCGCGTTTTCGCAACAGTTTCGAAAAACCGGAGCGCGTCGAGCCGGACAAGATTTACGAGTACCCCGTCGACATTCATTCGGCGGACCACGCATTCCAACAAGGGCACCGCATTATGTTGCAGGTGCAGAGCACCTGGTTTCCGCTGATCGACCGGAATCCGCAGACTTGGGTGGAAAACATTTATAAAGCGCCGGCGTCGGCGTATCGGGCGGCGACGCAGAAAATTTTCCGGTCGGCGAAATACGCCACTTATGTGGAGCTGCCGGTTCAGACGAGGTAAGCGTTGTAGTTGGTGGTTCGCCGCCGGGTGTGCGTCAACGGTCCTTCGCGCACAGCCGACGACGGACTACGAACCACCAACCACGAACCGAAGTCACCCTTTGATCCCGTCGAGCGCGGTCTCGACTTCTTTTTTCTGCTCGGCCGTGAGGACGGTCAGCGGAAGACGCGGCGGGCCGCCGTAGTAGCCGTTCAGGTCCATGGCGTGTTTTAGCGCGGCGACCCCATATTGGGAAATCATTTTGACCACCGGCGCGATGCGGGCTTGCCAGTCGCGGGCGGCTTCGGTTTCCCGTGTGCGGTGCGCCTCCCAGATGCTGATGGTCGAGTGCGGCGCGGCATTGGCGAAGTTCAACACGGCGCCGGTCGCGCCGGCGGCAAAAGACTCCGATAATGTCATCTCGGAAGAAGCGAGCGCCTGAAGATTTTCGATGGTCTGGACCGACGGGGCGCAGATCGCCGCGATGTTGGGGTGTTGCGCGAGCGCGGCGATCGATTCGGAGGGAAGATAGCCGTCGATGATGATGGGAACGTGCGACTGATCGGCGACGGCGCGGAAATACAGGATCTGGGTTTCGGGAGTCTCCTTGGGGACACGAACCATCGCGGCTTTATAGCCGAGACTGTCGGCGAGATGGATGGTGTCGCTGGTTTCGCGGACTCCCGGCGCGCCGGCGGCCATAATCAGGAGTTTTTCGGGAGCGGAATATTCCGCGACCCACTCCCATATCCGATTTTTTTCCTGGTGCGAAAGATAGTCGTTTTCGGGTCCGCTCACGACATAGCCGGCGAGCGTGGTGCGATTCCATTTTTCGACGTTGTGCTGGATTTTTGCGGCGTAAAGATCGCCGTCGTGGTCGAACGGAATCGCGACCGGAAGGAAGATGCCCGTGAGCTTCATGGGGAGGGGGGCCGGCGGCATCGCGCCCGCCCCGATTTCAAGACTACACCGTGTAGATAATGACCAGCGTATAGAGCGCCAGCGATTCGATCAGCACCAGTCCGAGAATCAGCGCGAAGCGGATGCCCGCCATGGCTCCGGGATTGCGCGCCATGGCTTCCGACGCTCCGGCGACGGCGCGGCCCTGTCCGAGCCCGCACAGGCCGGAGGCGATCGCCATGCCGATTCCGGCGAGCGCGGATTTCCAGTTGGTGGTCGCGCCGGCCGCCGGAGCGGTGCCTTGCGCGAACATCGGGGTCGCGATGAGGAGCAGCGCCAGCATCGCGAAGAAAATCATTTTCGAACGCATTGTTCTATCTCTCTTTCGTTGTATTAAATTCCGCCGAGGAGGTGGTTCCACTCCGGCCTGGGGACCGGCGGCTCACACTCGGCGGGGATCATGCCTCTTGTTCCGCGTGCTCGGTGGCGATGCTCACATAGATCATCGACAGGAGCATGAAAATATAAGCTTGCAGAAGGGAAACAAAGACGTGCAGCGCCATGAAAACGGCGGGAATGACCAGTTTCGTAAGGCCCAGGAATGACTCGGTGACCTGATCGCCCGCGAACATGTTGGCGTAAAGACGGACGGTGAGCGAAAGCGGACGCGCCAGGTGCCCCATGATCTCGATGGGCACCATTAACAGGAACAGCATGGGAATCGGCCCGGCGAAGTGCAGAAGGTATTTTCCGATGCCGTGCGCCTTTACTCCTTTGGCGTGGTAGTAGGCGAAAGTGCACAGCGCCAGCCCCAGCGGAACCGCGGGGTTCATAGTCGGCGACTCAAAAGTGGGAATAACGCCCAGCAAGTTCATGAAGAGAATAAATAGGAACAGCGTTCCGAAATAAGGAACGTACGATTCCGCGCCGTGATGAATGCCCACTTCGTGAATCTGGTCGAGCACGAACTGATAGGTGATCTCGAACAGGTGCTGCAATTTCCCGGGCTTATCGACCGACAATCGCGCGCGCACGATGGGGAGCAGGATGAGGACCAGCGCGACCACCAGCAACTCCATCACCAGCCAGTTCTGCCACGGGTGCGCGGAGTCCTGCGCCGGCATGCGGACGGCATTTAGAACCGAATTCGCCAAACCGGCAAGGTGGTCGTTAAACAGGCGTGTCAGCCATAGCTGCTCAGGCATAAATTATTCGGAGGAAACGAGCTCGTACAGGATTTCGACGACGACCGCGGCGACCGAGACGAACAATCCCGCAAGCACCGCCGCCAGTGTAGTTCCTAGAAACTTAACTATAACATAGATAATCACCACAGCCGCTACGAAACGCAACGCGAGCAGGGCCGCCGATCCGCGTATCGGCGGTTTCGAGGTCGACCCAAGAGCGTTGGCAAGGTTTGTCCACCAGCGCAGGTTGGCGAGAGAGAGAATTGCGCCGGCGAGGAATCCGACAGCGGGCCGCGGGCCGCGCCAGATCACTATGGCGACCACGCCGGCGATGGCGAGACCGGCCGCAACCCCGGTAATTCGATAAAGCGCGCGCTCGTAGTTCATTTTTCGCGATCGAGCTCGCGGAGCAGATCGAGAAAGCCGCCGATGGCGCCCAGTGCGAGAAAAACAATTCGCAGGAATCGCGTGTGGAACAGGTGGTCGAGCCCGTAGCCGATCAGGTAACCGACCATGGTCGCGGCCGGCAAGACCATCGCGAGGCCGACGTAGCGGCCCACCTGAACCCAGACGTCCTGTGTCGGCTTCATCGCTTGGAGCGCAGGATTTCCGCGGCGCGCGCGGCGGTTTCGTTCACCAGGAAGCCCATTTTGGGATGCGAGGGCTCGATATCCGCCGCGATCCCGAAATCGGCGAGCGTTTCTGTAGTGGTGGGGCCGATCGAAGCGACCACGATTCTTTGAAGCGCGCCGCGAATCCCTTCGCCGGCGACCCGGAACAGATGTGTCACCTGCACGGAGGTGGTGAACAGG
>JASHWA010000529.1 GCA_030044325.1 Bryobacteraceae bacterium | reverse complement strand
ACAGCGAACTGGGCGCGACGCCGGAGTTGGGAAACCCGCCCGGGATGTCGCTCGAGCCGTTCACCACGGCGTTGACCACCGGCGCGGCGCCGGAACCGGCGACTGGAAACGCGAGCGCCGCAAGCATCACTGCCATGTTGATTCTCATCGAGAACACCTCCGTCAACGCGATTGACTCACAGCCGACCTCATCCATTAACCGGGCCACTTCACCTCGCATTGCGAGAAATTCCCGCCAAATCCGTCAACGGGAATGAAGAGGATTGGCGACTTTTATTTGCCGTCCGGTGTGATCGCGGGAATGCGGGGCGTGGACTTAAAGACAAAGGGATTCGATGCACATCGACCATCCTTCCTACAACACCGGTGGTACAATCGAACATTCCCGGCGGCGCTTTCACATCGCATTGCGCGGAGGATGAGTGATAACCGTCATGGTGGAAAGAGAAAATCCGATGGATGGCGCCGTGCCGGGCGGTGAGAGAAAAGCTCTCGACGAGCTGTTCACGCTTACTTATGAGGAGCTGCGGCGGCTGGCGGCGGTGGTGCGGCGCGGCGACCCGAGCGCGACGCTGAATCCGACGGCGCTGGTGAATGAAGCGTGGCTCAAGCTGTCGGGATCGCCGGGCATCGGAGCGGCTTCCGAGCTGCACTTCAAAAGAATCGCCGCGCGCGCCATGCGGCAGGTGCTGGTGGAGGCCGCGCGCCGGCGCCAGGCGGGGAAGCGCAGCGGCGGGCGCACGATCACGTTCGACGAGTCGCTGGTGGTGACCGAAGAGCGCGATCTGCTCGGGCTGGACGCCGCGCTGAGCGATCTGGCTTCGATTGAGCCGCGGCAGGCGCAAATGGTGGAAGCGCGATTTTTCGGCGGGCTGGAAGTCGCCGAGGTGGCGGAACTGCTGGATGTCTCGGAAGCGACGATCCTGAGAGACTGGCGCGCGGCGAAAGCCTGGCTGGCGCACGAGCTGCGAATCCGATGATGGACCGCGAGCGCTGGGACCGGATTCAGGATGTGTTCCATCGCGCGGCAGACCTAGGCGAAGCCGAGCGCGAACGGGTCCTTGAAGACGCGTGCGCCGGGGATAGCGAACTGCTCGACCACGTCCGCGCGATGATCGAAGAGGATTCGCGCGGAGAGTCGCTGCTCGACCTAGACGTGGAGCAGGTGGCCGGACGCATTCTGGACGCGCCCGCGATTCAGGAGATCGGAGGATACCAGATCCAGCGCCTTCTGGGCGAGGGCGGAATGGGCGTGGTGTACCTGGCTGCCCGCAAGGACCTGGGCAACCTGGTGGCGTTGAAGATTCTGCGCGAAGCGTGGCCGTCGCCGGCGCGGCGCCAGCGTTTCGAATCGGAGCAGCGCACGCTCGCGCAGTTGAATCATCCCTCGATCGCGCGCTTGTACGACGCGGGAACGCTCGCCGACGGAACTCCCTGGTTCGTGATGGAGTACGTGGACGGCGTTCCGCTCACCGAGTATTGCCGGGCGCAGGATTGCGGCGTGGACGAGCGGCTGAAGCTGTTTCGCGCGGTGTGCGAAGCGGTGGAGTACGCGCATCAGCACGGCATCATTCACCGCGATCTAAAGCCGCCCAATATTCTGGTTCGGGCGGACGGGTGCGTGCGCCTGCTCGATTTCGGGATCGCGAAGCAGATTGAGCGGGGTGCGCTCGAAGCGAATCAGACGCGCACCGGCATGCACCTGCTGACTCCCGCTTACGCGTCGCCGGAACAGATTCGCGGAGAGGCCGTGGGGATTGCGAGTGATGTGTACTCGCTGGGCGTGATCCTTTACGAATTGTTGGCCGGCCGGCTGCCGTTCGACGTTGCGGACAAGACTCCGGCGGAAGCGGCGAGCCTGATCGCGATGGAAGATCCCGTGAAGCCGTCCGCCATTGTCGCGCGGAATTCCGGCGGCGCCACCACGGGCACCGTATCGTGGACCGACCTGGACGTCCTGTGCTTGGCTGCGATGCATAAGGACCGCGGGCGCAGATACGCTTCGGTGAAGGCGCTGATCAGCGATGTCGATCATTATTTGAAGCATGAGCCGCTGGAGGCGCATCCCGACAGCCGGGTGTACGTCGCCGGAAAGTTCCTGCGGCGCAACTGGGCGGCGGTTTCGGTTGCGGCGCTGGTGGCGGCCTTGCTGCTTTTCGCCGGATCGCTGGCGTTGACGCTGCGCCGGAATGCTCCGGTGGTGACACCGCCGCGGACGGTGGCCGTTCTCCCGTTCGCGAACACCGGATCCGATCACAGCATGGATTTTCTCGGATCCACGATTCCGGGGGAGATCGCGCGCCTGCTGGGGCGCGCGCGTTCGCTTACCGTCCGGCCGTTCGATGCAAGCCGGGCCGGGATGGACGCGCGAAAGGCGGCGCGCCAACTCAATGCGGCAAGCGTGGTCATTGGTCACTTCGTGAAAGAGGGCGATCAACTGCAAGTCGCCATTGAAGCGCTGGATGTCGGTACGAATTACTCCATGTGGCGCGACACGTTCATTATCCCGGCGGCAAATACGATCGGCCTCGAAGGCGCGATCGCGTCGCGGACGCGCAACGGGCTGGGGCCGACGCTGGGCGCCAAGGAGTTCGCATGGGCGACCGTGATGGGCGGAGACAGCGTGTTGGAAACCTCCAGCCGGCCGAAGAATCAGCGAGCTTATGATCTGTTTCTCCAGGCGATGGGAATGAACGGTCCGCTCGAAAATCCCAAGCTGGCGCGTACGATGCTCGAACAGAGCCTCGCGCTGGATCCGGGATACGCGCCCGCGTGGAATGCCCTGAGTCACATGTGCGAGGGCGATAGCTGGTACGGCGATGGCGGCAAGGAAGCGGCCGAGTGCGCCTTGAATGCGGCCAAGCGCGCGGCCCAGCTGGATCCCGACAACGTCTGGGCGGTGGATGGGCTCACCGTGGTGGAGGCCGAGCACAATCAGGTGGCAGCGGCGTATCGCGATGCGGCCGAGCTGGTGCGGCGGAGGCCCGAAAATTCGGGAGCGCACTTCAACCTGAGCTACGCGTTGCGCTATGCCGGGTTGCTCGAAGAGGCGGAGAAGGAGTGCAACACGGGCCTGCTGCTCGATCCGCAATGGTCCGGTCTGCGGTCGTGCGCGGTTGCATTTCTGCTGCACGGGGATTATCCGCGGGCGGTGGATTTTCTGCATCTCGATCTGGGGACGCAGTTTGAGAAAGCTCTTTCGATGGACGTTTTTCTGCGGGAAGGCAAGGAACACGAGGCGCTGGAGGCGCGGCCCGCGACGGCGCCGGATTGGGCCGGGTTCCCGGTGCTGTTCGCTTACCTGGAGCACCGTCCGGCGAGCGAGGTTGCGACGCTCGCGCAAGCCATGAAACCGGTGACCGATCCCGAGATGAATTATTTTTCGGCTGCGCACCTGGCGTATGCGGAACAGCCTGAAGCAGCCTTGCAAATGTTGCGAGCGGCGATTACCGCCGGATATTGCGCTTATCCGGGCATCGAGTCGGACCCCATGCTTCAAGCAATCCGGTCGAACGCGGGGTTCGCCGAACTGCGCGCGCTTGCGAGCGAATGCAGAGAACAGTTCATGGCAGCGCGGGACCAATAACGAAGGCGGGATGCGCCTCTGCGCGGCGCCGCGTAAGGATATAATTGTCGCGATTCGGGCGAGGAAGAAATGCGCGTTCAAACAGCGTTGAGAATCATCCTGGCCGGCGCCCTCGCGTCCGCCAATGCGCAATGGCTGAACTATCCGGCGCCGGGCACTCCATTGAAACAGGACGGCACCCCCGACCTGACGGCGAAAGCGCCGCGGGCTTCCACCGGCAAGCCCGATCTCTCCGGAGTGTGGCAGATAGCGCCTCCCGAACCTGGCGAGATCGAGCGGTTGTACGGCCCGGTGGGCGCCGGCGCCGTAGCCGGAGACGACCTGCGCGATCAGAATAAATATTTTTTCAATCTGTTTATCGACTTCAAGCCGGGCGAAGAGCCGCTGCGGTCTGAGGCTGTGGCGCAAACCAAGAAGAATCTGCAAAATGTCGTTACCAATTCTCCGGTTGCGCATTGTTTACCATATGGCCTGCCGAATCGATACTTCAACGCTCAGCCCTTCAAGGTGTTCGAAATGCCGGAAGTGATTCTGATGTACTTCGAACTCGACGGCGCTTTTCGACAGATCCACACCGATGGACGCAAACTTCCAGTCGATCCTTTCCCCGCGTGGATGGGCTACTCGGTGGGCAATTGGGAGGGCGACACGCTCGTCGTGGATACGGCGGGGTTCAACGACAAAGGCTGGCTGGACGTGCGAGGGCATCCTCATAGTGAGGCGCTGCGCGTGCAGGAACGTTTTCACCGGGGCGACTTCGGGCACATGGACATCGAAGCGACCGTCGCGGATCCAGTCATGCTGACGCGTCCGGTTACGGTGAAGTTCAAGGTGCTATTGATTCCGAACAGCGATATTCTGGAAACTTTCTGCGTCGAGGGCGAACGCGATCAGGCCTATACGCGTGGAGCGGCGAAGTAGTCGCCGACTGGAACACGCTGCCGTCGCGCTGTTCTACGAGGTTGCTGAAACAGTGGGTATGAAGCTCATCTCGGGGAAGACGAATTCCTGACTTAGGACAGCAGCGTTAGTTATCGTCGTCGTCATGGTATTTCTTTGCAGCTTTGACGAATGGCCCAGGCATCAAGATTTTGCTCTCTCCCGGATAGGGGCGTTTCCAATCGGTGGTCGAGTACCAGATCACATGATTCAGAAAGTTCGGGTCCACCGCATCGGCCTTGTCGTACTTGCCTTTCATCACCTCCGCCGTGGCCTTGAGCCACGCTTTTTGCATTGGAGTGTAGGCGACGTTTGTGGACACGGGAAGATTTGGTCCCTGGTCGAGAGGGATGGCCGCCGGTACGTGATCATATGGCGCCAGATTGGGCGTGTTTTGAAAAGCGTCGAACATGGGAGAAGCCACCAGATCGAATTGGGTCAGGGGCTGCGTACCCAGGATGTTTTCGATGGTGCGATTGATGTTCTCCGCCGTGTAGGTTGTGTGGATCGCCTTGCCTTGACCGGGCGCCTGAGGGGAAACCGTATATGGGCTGATGACGAAAACGGGCTGGCGGTGACCATCCACGTGGTCCACGCCACTTTGTGAATCGTCTTCCTCGACAAAGATCGCGGATTGCCCCCATATTTTGCTATGGCTGATGGTTTCCACCAGGCGGCCCAGAGCAAGATCGTTGTCGGCCTGGTAGTTGATCGGAAACGGCTGGCCTTTGGTAGTTCCCGCGGTGTGGTCGTCCGGCAGCCACAGAATCGTCAGGTTGGGAACCTGATTGGCAGCGTCCAGACGCTGGAACTCGGGGATCCAGACGTCCATACGATACTGGTCGGGAATGGTGAGATTGAACGGCGGATAATGCGGATCCATGATTTTGGCCGCTGACGGAATCTCGGAGGTTACGGTGATCGCATCGTCTGGAACAATGCAGCTCGAAGCGGGCGCTTTGCCTTCCTTACATAGCGCGGTATTGTAAAAATCGCTCCAGGTGTAGTTCTTGTACTTTTGGGCGCCCTTTTCGCCATTACTCCATTCCCCGTACAGGCGCGCCGAAAGTCCCCTGGCTTCCGCGGCGCTCCACAGAAAACCTTTCGGAGTGTAGGTCAGAGGATCGTCGGAATTGCCGCCGGGATAAGAACGAATCCAGTCCGGCGACAAAATGTCATTGGAGTAGAAGGACCCCGACATGCTGATCCAGGGATGGCCGTCCGCGGACTGACGGCTGGGAGCGTAGACATTGTCGAGCACGGGGAAGCGCTTGACCAATTCGTGCTGGTTCGGAACGGCGGACGCGAAGATCGCAAGCGAAGGGTCGCCATTG
>JASHWA010000528.1 GCA_030044325.1 Bryobacteraceae bacterium | reverse complement strand
GAACACCGCGGTCGAACCGTCCTCAAGCTCGATCTCCGCGCGCACCGGATATAAATGAGGATGCCCGTGAGTGTGCGGCCACCATCGGCGCGCGTCCGGAACCCGGACGGCCGCCTCGATTTTCCCCTCCGCGAATTCGATCGGCGCGAAATGATCGCCGGCGAAAAATCGCCCCGAAACCGGACGCTGCCGTTGGTCCAGCACGCGAAAGCGAGCTTCCAATCGGACCACCCCGCCCGAACCGTCCAATTCGACCCTCCGCGTCACATTTTCGAGCGACAGTCCCGTGCGCCGGACCAGCGTGATCGGCCGCCACGGCCCCACCGGCTCCGGCTCCGGCGCGAATCCCGGGGCGCGCCCAATCAGCGTCGTTCGAGCCCAGCGCAACTGCGGATCGGCAACCACGCGAGTTCGCCAGCGCGCCGCCGGCGGCCGCGATTTTCGCTCGCGCAGAAAATCGGAAAGCGCGCGGCAGACGATCACCAGCTCATTGCGCTCTCCAACTGCGCTCGTGATGTCGATGGAGCGTGACGCGAACATCGACGTGCTCGACAGAATCGGCTCGCCGTTGAGCGAAACTACCGCGATTGTCGCGATTCCGCCGATTTCGAGAATGATCTCTTCGCCGTCTTCGGCGCGCGGCGCTTCAAACCGGCACCGGAATGTGTGCTCCGCGCTATCGAATCGAACGCCGTCGCCGAAGCGCCACGCATTTCTTTCGCGCAGGGCCGATGCGACCGTTCCCGGCACGCGCGCCGGAATCGCGCGCCCGCCCGCGGTCTCAAGTTCCCAGCCCTCCGCAAGCGGAATGCGCCGGACGACTTCGTGCTTGCTGGCCGCCAACGACGCCGTCATGACGCGCCCCTCGCCGGGCCGGGCGCGAGGCACTCGAGCGCGTCCATGGCGATCTCCCAGTCGCCTGCGAGCTGCCCGATCGTCGGGGCAGGATCGAACGCTCGCCGCCGCGCGAGCTTGAATAGCAGCGCCTTCGCGCCGCCCGCCTGGTGCGCGAAGGCATCGCGCGCCATCGCCGCGTGCGCACACGGCGGATCGGACATCCATTCGACAAAACTTGCCGCCGCTTCAAACGCCGCGCCGCATTGCCGCACCGTCGCGAAAGCATAAGCGTGATACGCAGGGTCAGATCCGGCGAGCAGCCGTGCGAGATCGCACTTGAGCCGCTCGCCGAACGCCGTCCATGGATTGCGCGCCGGTTTATAGGCGAGCTCCCGCCCGAGCGTTTCCCGCGCGGCTGATTTCAACTGCTCGCTCGAAAGCCGCGGCCCCGCGTCGAAGCGGATCAGCTCGGCATACGGCGCGAGAACGCCGGCGGAAAATTCGCGTCCCAGTCGAAACACGCCGCGGTAATCTTCACCCGCCAGCTCGTGATAGCCGTAGCCGTGAAAATAGCGCAGACGCTCGCCCGCCGGGTCGATCGCTTCGATCACGATGCTCGACTTCACGTGCGCTCGCCGGTACGAGGTCGTTTCAGTGTCGGGCAGGTAAAACGAATCTGTTTCGATCGTCATGGCGCGGCCCGCGCGCAGTTGTTCGAGCACCTGATCGACCACCGGCCGGTACAGCTGCATTTCGTGCACGTCGATCCCATACAGGCGCATCAGCTCTTCGGCGCGCGGTTTGAAAAACGTCCATTGATCGCCCTCGAAATCCACCGTGCAGGCGAACGCCATGGCGCTTGCGGGGTCGATCTGGAGCGCGTGCAGCAGCTCGATCCAGATGTCCACGTAGCAGTTGGTTTCGCGAAAGGTGCGCGAGGCGTCGTGCAGCGCGCTCGGCGCGTAGGTCGCCGGATCCAGGCCCAACAGGCTCACCATCATCGATCAATTCCCTGCCGTGAATCCATCTGGCCAAAGCCCGCCCATCACGCGCCGGGGCCAATTCGAAATCTCCATTCCGTGCGCGCGCAACAAGGCCAGCGTGATGCGCTCCAGCCCGAACCCCACGCACGCGCTGTTTGCCGGCCGTCCGTCGGCGAACTGAATTCCGAACGCCGTGCCGAAATGTTCCTGATGAAAATTAAACGAAGTGACCGCGGTCGGCTCGTCGCAGGCGATGGGCGCGAGCATTTCGAACTTAAACCGCTGCTCGCGCTGGCTGTTGGCGAGCAGTTTTCCGCCGCGCCCGAAAAATGGGTCCGAGGCGACCTCCAGTCTCGCGTCCAGCGCGAGCTTTTCGTACATCAGCGCCGCGCGCGACATCCACGTATCGCGCCATTCGAGCACGTCCTCGGCTTCGCCGATGCGCACCAGCTCCCGCTGATGAAACATCTGCATGCGCGCCGGATCTTCGGACGGCTCGTTGCGGAAAACCCAGCACGGACCCAGATCGAGCACGGCTCCGTTTGGGGCAAGCGGCCCGCGCAGCGCGATTGCGGGATACGCCGGATAGCACGCCGCCGGAACCAGCACCGCGTCGGTCTTTGAAAGAAGCGCGCTCCAGTCTTCTCCACGCTCGGCGCGCGCGGCCAGATCGAACGCCGCCGCGTCTGCGCCGCCAAAGCTGAAAATGCACCCGCACAGCTGCGGAAACGATTTGAGATACCCCGCGCGTTCGAGCGTTCGGCGCGGCATCACCGGGGGAAAGCGCGGCCGCTCCGGCCGGTCCGCCGCGCCCATGCGTGTCACCAGCTCGTCGAACGCCGTGAAGATCTTGTGAAAGTCGCTTCCGCGGCCGTAAATTCCGGGTTCGCCGCCGGGAATCAGGTGCCCGCGAGCGATCAGTTCCTCGAGAAATTTCGCGCGATTCGCGGTCTCGGCTGCCGTGCTCATCGCGCCTCTCGATGCACCGTCAGCAGCGCCGCATTGGTCGCGTGCAGGCGATCGTTGGCGATCATCAGCGCGGCCGAATACGCGTCGCGCAGATTGCGCCCGATCGAAAACGGCCCGTTGTTGCCGTAACCCGCGAGTCCGCACACGCGCAGCGCGCCCTGGCACATCTCCACCGCCGCTTCCGACGCCGCGATCTTCAGATTGTTGATGCGCACCGCGTAGCCCATGGTCGAAAATGTGGACCGTTCCGCTGCCAGGAATTCCTTAACGGACTCTTCCACCAGCGCGCGAAATCCGGCCATCTTCGCGGAAAGCTCGGAAAGCCGCAGAGCCGCGGGCGGCGTGACGCCGGCAGTGCGGCGCGCCTGCTCGCGCACGAAATTCTGCGCCCGCTGGAACGCATCGCTCGCGATTCCCAGCCACACGTGCGACCACAATATGTGCGAATACGGAACCATGGTTTCCGCGGCGATGGTCGCGAACGGAACCCCCAGCGCCTGCTCGCGATTCGCTCGCGCGCGCACCGTGAATCCCGGGCTGCACGTGCCGCGCATCCCCAGCGTGTCCCATTCCCCCGCCGGCGTGAGTTCCATCTGCTCGCCCAGCGTCAACACCAGCACCTGGTCGCTTTGCTCCGCGTTCGGATTGTGGCGCAGCGTGGTCAGAAGATCGTCGCTTTGCGCGCCGTAGGAAATCGTCGACGCTTTCTTCTCGAACACCACCATCGCGCCGCCGTTTTCCTCGGCCGGCGCGAGCGCGGCGATGCTCTTGCGCACGTCTCCTCCCACGCCCGATTCCGACGTCGCCGAGGCGATCAGCCTTTGTTCGCGCACCACCCTGCCCAGGTACTCTCCCCACCACATGGAACTGCCCATATGACGCGCGATACAGGCAATCTGTATCTGGTGCATCGCGAAAATCATTCCGGTCGAGGCGCAGCGCCGCGCGAGTTCCAGAGTCGCGCCCGCGAGCTGGTCAATCCCGGCGCCCGCGCCCCCGAATTCCCGCGGCACTCCCCAGCCCAGTGCGCCTGCCGCGCGCAGCGCCTCGATTGCCTGCGATGGAAAGCGCGCCTCGCGGTCCACCTCGCCAGCGTGATGGACCGCGATTTTGAGCGCCTCGCCAAACGCCTCCGATGCCGTCAACTCTGCCGCGATCGTCTCCGCTTGCGGAATCATGCGCTTCCTTCACGATTGAGGTTGAAGCACGCTCTCAATCGCGCCTGCGATGGAATCGATGCTTTCAAACACGTCCCGGCTCAGCAGCCCGTCCGGAAATTCCACGCCGAACTCGTTCTCGAGCGAGATCATCAACACCACGCTCGCGTACGACGTCATTCCGGCGCGATACAAATCCGTCGAATCCCCGATCTCCTCCAGTTTCAATCCGAGCCCGCCGTGCTCTTTTATCAGCGTCCTGATTCTGTCTTTCATGTAACGTGGGGATTTCTTCTCGGGAAACTGTTAGCACATCGAGCGCCAATCGATCGCCCGCGCCGGCCCGTTACGCCTCCGGTAACTGGAACAAAATACGGTCTTGAAACTTCAACTTCGATAGGCCCTGAACCGCGCGCCGCATGCAAAGGAAAGCGCTTTCCATTCCATTCCACGCAAACGCCCTTCATTCCGGCCTCGGAAACGTGAAACAAAATCGCGAGCCCTTCCCTTCCTCGGATTCCACCCAAATCCGCCCGCCCTGCCGCTCGATCAGCCTCCGGCAGATGGAAAGCCCGATGCCCGCGCCGGGATAGTCGTGCGGATGCACCCGTTCGAAAATGTTGAAGATCCTGCCCTGATGCCGCGGCGCGATCCCGATGCCGTTGTCGGCCACGCAGAACCGCCATTCGCCTTCGAACGCGTCCGCGGTGATTTCGACCTCCGGCGGATTCCTGCCGCGGTACTTTATCGCGTTGCTGATCAGGTTCTGGAACACCACGGCCAGCTGGTTGCGGTCCGCGCGCAGCGGCGGAAGCCCGTTCCATTCCACCTTGGCGTGCGTCTCTTCGAGTTGTTTTCGCATCGCGCCGGTCACCGTGCGCAGAACGTCGTCCAGGCTCACGTCCGCAAGATCGGAATCGGCGTTGGAAGCCTGGCCGTATTGAAAAAGACCGTCCACCAGCTCTTCCATCCGGCGTGCCGCGCTGGCGATGTAAGACAAAATCCGCGGCCCCTCGCCCGTCAATGCCGCCGAATGCCGCGTTTCCAGCAGTTCGGTGAACGCGCGCACGGTTCGCACGGGCTCGCGGAGATCGTGCGCGGCCGCGTAAGTGAAATGTTGCAGCTCCTGGTTGGAGCGCGCCAGGTCGCGCACCATGTGTTTGCGCTCGCTGATATCGCGAATCACGGTTACCGCGCCCAGAATCTTTCCGCTCTCGTCGCGAATCGGACTGGCGCCGTCGATGATCGTGATCCTGCGGCCCGTGCGCGAAATCAGCGTATAATCGTGCTCCTCGGCGGCGCGCGAATCCCCGCGCAGCGCCAGCTTCACCGGCGTTTCGGCCACCGGCTTGCCCGATTCCTCCGCCAGGTGCATCACCTCGCCGATGTCTCTTCCGAGCGCGGAGCCGGCGCTCCAACCGGTCTGTTTTTCGGCCGAGGGATTCATCAGGCGAACACGCCCTTCGAGATCCGTCGCGATCACGCCGCTGGCGATGCTCCGCAGCATGGTCGAAAGCCATTCGCGCTGTTCGTGCAGCTCATGCAGGGTGAGGCTCAGCCGCTTCTCGGCGGCATCCTTGGCGTTCTGCGCCGCCGCGTGCTCCAGCGAAATCCGCACCGCCGCCGGAATCCTCACAAAGCGCTTGGGCGACTTGACCACGTAATCGTCCAGCCCCGATTTCATCGCCTCGGCCACCATTTCTTCATTGGCCCTCGCCGTGAACATGATCACCGGAACGTCGGGATAACGCAGCTTGGACGTCTTCAGCGCCTCCAGCCCGTCGCCCCATCCGAACTGATAGTCCGTGATCAGAACGTCGTAGCCGTTCTCCTCGATAAGCCGGTCGAACTCCGCGCGATCCGTCACTTCCCGGATCGCCACGTTGTCGAAGGCGCGCTGCAGCTCCCGCTTTATCAACGCGCGATCCTGCTCGTTGCCGTCAATCAGCGCGACCCGCAGTCCCGCCCTCATTGGTTTGTTCCTCGCTCACCGGATGTCATGCATCACGAACTGCCAATCACGCCGCCGGCCGATGGCTCCGCATCTCCTCGATCTCCGGCGCGACCTGGGTGTAGCCCGCTTCGACTCCGCGCAGGAATTCGATCACCTCGCGCCAGGGCTCCGCCACGCCGCTCTCGAAAGCTTCCGCCGTCTTCTCCGCGCGTTGCTTCACGTCGCGATACACCTGCGCCGCCCGTTCGCGCTCGGCTGCATAGCGCCGCTCGAAGTCCGACCCGGCCTCTTTGACCGCCGCTCTCTCGCGCCGCGTGATCGCCGCCAGCGCCTGGGCCGAGCTCGCGACCTTGCGCAGTTCCGCGCGATTTTCTCGAAAAGTCGCCGCCACGGTTTCTCGCGCCGCCGCCATGCGGGGAATACGATCGCGAACCACGCGCGCCATGCGCGACGCGACGATCGTAAACGCGATCCACGTCCAGATCTGTAAAATCATCGCCACCGCGCAAACTGCCACGCAAGTTCCTATGATGAGTACAAGGCTTTGCATAATGGCTCCTATTCATGTGGACAATGCCGCGCCGCTTCCCGTTTCCGGCCCCCGCGTCCCTCCTCCGATGAAACGTAACCTGGTTTTGATTTTCATCGCCGTTTCCGCCTTCGCTCAAATGACGGAAATTTCGGGCGAGCGCATCCGCGCGCACGTCAAGTTCCTCTCGAGCGATCTGCTCGAAGGCCGCGGCACCGGTACGCGCGGAGGCGAGCTCGCGAGCGATTACATCGCAACACAGTTCGCGCTCGCCGGCGCCAAACCGGCGGGCGACGACGGAACTTATTTTCAGAATCTCACGCTGGTCGGCGTCGATCCTCAGCCCACCGCGCAGCTCGAAGCCGTCGCGCCGGACGGCAAATCGGCTTCACTCCACTGGCTCGACGATTTCGTCGGCGTCACCAATCAGCAAAAACCGGAGGCCTCCTTCGACGCGCCCGCCGTTTTCGTCGGCCACGGCATCACCGCGCCGGAGTTCCATTGGGACGACTATAAGGACACCGACGTTCGCGGAAAAGTGGTGGTGATGTTCACCAATGAGCCGCCCTCCAACGATCCCTCCTTCTTCGGCGGACCCGCGCTCACCTATTACGGCCGCTGGACCTACAAGTACGAACAGGCAACGCGCCAAGGCGCCGTCGCCGCGATCATCATTCATACCACCCCCACCGCCAGCTACGGATGGGACGTGGTGCGATCCTCCTGGGGCCGCGAAGATCAGCAGGTGAAGCTCGCGCCCGGCGAACCCGCGCTCGCCCTGGCCGCCTGGGTCACCGAACAAGCCGGCGCGCAAATCGCCGCGAGTGTCGGAAAGTCTGTCGCTGACCTCGAAAAAATGGCCGACACGCGTGGTT
This sequence comes from Bryobacteraceae bacterium, assembly GCA_030044325.1. Taxonomy (GTDB): domain Bacteria; phylum Acidobacteriota; class Terriglobia; order Bryobacterales; family Bryobacteraceae; genus Palsa-187. The sequence continues at coordinate 364 of JASHWA010000528.1, read as the reverse complement.
TTAAGCCCATCCCGCTCCCGCTGCGCTTCCGCGCGTACATGAGCTCGAAAATTCGCGAGATCCACACCCGCAACGTCGCCGCGAAAATCGACGGCAGCGATCCGCAGCTCAAGAATGAAGCGGTGATTTTCAGCGCTCATTGGGATCACCTGGGAATCGGCGCGCCCGTCAACGGCGATTCGATCTACAACGGCGCGGCCGACAACGCCACCGGCTGCGCCATGATCCTCGAAATCGCGCGCGCCTGGCAGATGCTGCCCGAAAAACCGCGCCGCTCCGCTCTTTTTCTCGCCGTCACCGCGGAAGAAGCCGGTTTGCGCGGCTCCCAGTATTACGGCCAGCACCCCATCTTTCCCGCCGGAAA
>JASHWA010000527.1 GCA_030044325.1 Bryobacteraceae bacterium | reverse complement strand
TTCCATGAACGTGTGCTCGTGGCTCACTGATTTGGGATCGCCGCCTTCCCCCACCTCGGTGTCGAACCATCCGCCGGCGTCCTCGCCGCGTGACTTGCCCGCAAGCGCCAAACCCCATTTTCCGAAGCGCTCCTCCAAAAAACCTTCGTCGAGCGCGGCCAGATCGCCGATTTTCCGGATTCCGCAGGCATGCAGATTGCGCTCCGTAACTTTTCCCACTCCCGGAACTTTTCGCACCTCCAGCGGCGCGAGAAACGCCGCCTCGCATCCGGGCACGATCCACAAAACTCCGTTCGGCTTGGCCTGATCGGACGCGATTTTCGACACCAGGCGCGAGCTCGCCGCCCCGATCGAGCAGTTGAGCGCCGTCGCGTCCCTCACCATCGCGTGCAGCCGATGCGCCGCCCGGAGCGGAGGACCGTGCAGGCGCCCGGTGCCCGTCAAATCCAGATAGGCTTCATCGATCGAAGCCATCTCGACGCGCGGAGAAAATTTCTGCAACACGGCGAACACTTTTTCCGAATATTCGAGATAGCGATGGCGATGGCCCTCGACGAAAATCGCCTGCGGGCAAAGTTTGTACGCCGTGCGCAGCGGCATCGCCGAATGAACGCCGAATTTTCGCGCCGCGTAAGACGCCGCCGAAACCACCCCGCGCTCGTTCGGCTTTCCGCCCACCACCACCGGCTTGCCTTTAAGCGAGGGATCGAACAGCTCTTCCACCGACACGAAAAACGCGTCCATGTCGACGTGGAAATAGCTGCGCATCTCTATCCATGGTAGATCCGCACAGACCGCAAACCGGTTCCCGCCTGAGGCGCAACAAGTAAGGGAGCGCGTGGGCCGGCCCGTGCAGTCACTTCGGGCGAGTGCTTTGCACCAGGCGAACCTTGTCGCCTTCGAACGCCAACACCCAGTCGAACGTCGCCAGATCCGGCGCCGCGCCCAGCTTGTTGGCGAGCATCACGTTCAGCGTCGGATCGTTCCACTCCAGCATCGCGATGAACCACATGTCCCAGCCGGGGAACGGATTGTTGAGAAACACAATGACGCTGTGCGGCGCCGGGCGGGCACGCAGATCGCGGACCTCACCAATCGCCCGCCAGGTCGGCTGCTGTTCTTCAAGCAGGTGATCCGCCTGCTTATCCCACAGCTTGAGCGTCGATGGAATCATGAGCAAGGCGGCCAGCGCGGCCGCGCTCCATTGACGAATCGGCCACGGCTTAAAGAAGATCGTCGCCACAGTTTCGAGCCACAGCGCGAAGGCCAGCAGCGGGACATACAGGCTCGGACCGCCTCGCAAATAGGCGGTGAACAGCACGGGAACCAGCGCGGTCGAAACCATCGTCCAGGTGCACCACAGCTCCCTCCGCCGCCCCATCGCGCAAACCGCGGTTCCGGCCGCCCACGACCCGATCAGTAGCGCGCTCTTGTGGAACCATGTCGTGAAGAAGATATCGTTGAGGTAGGCCTTCGTGTTGAAAAAGAATTGATGCGGCGTGAACTCCAGCCGGTAGCCGCTCATCGTCGAAAGCGAATGCGGCCCCAACGCGCGCGTGAGCGTGAAAACCACGGCGAGCGCGATCAGCGTCGCGGGAACCAGTAGCTTCCACGGGCGTTTTTCGAGCAACAGCTCGCAGGCGAGCACCCACATCGCTCCCGCCACCGCGATCTCCTTCGAGTTGAGCGCGGCCAGATAGGCGAGCGCGATCACAACGCCTTCGGCCACATTCGGACCGCCGCGTTCGCGCGCGCGCAAATACAATTCGAGCGCGAGCGCGGTGAAAAAAAACGCGAGCACGTCGTAAATCTGCGACGTGTTGTAGTAGATCGGCGTCATCGCTCCGTGCGCGCAGACGATCATCGCGGCGAGTGTCGCGCCGGCGAGCGATCGGGTGATGCGAAGCCCGATGCGGAAGGTCAGAAAAATGTTCGCGGCGATGATCGCCAGCGCTGCGATGCGATACGGCAGCGGATTCAGCCCGAAAAAATGATACAGGGGAAGGTAAAACAACGCGCCCATCGGCCGATACGAAGGGCGCCAGAAAACCACAACGTCGCCCGCGCTGCGAGCGAGGCCGCGGAGCCAGTACATCCCCAGGTTCATGGGATCGTCGGCGGCGAAGCGCGCGCGCAGCGCGCCCTTGGCGAAATACAGGAAATACAGCGCGAGGGGAAGGGCGACCCAGCTCCGAGCGGCCTTTTGCGACACCTTTTTGATCTTAGACCGATTTCACGCGCCGATAAGCGACGCGAGGATGGTTCCGGAAGCACAGATCGCCGCCATGCTGCGGGCCCACGCCGCCTGGCTCGAAAATCCGGCCGACGGCCGCCAGGCCGATTTCAGCGGGATGACGCTCAACGACATGAATCTCTCGAATGCCACGCTGCGCCGCGCGATTCTGATCGGAGCCACCCTGCTCGACGCGAATCTCTCGGGCGCCGATCTTTCCGAAGCCGCGATGGAGCGCATCGATGCGGCGCGCGCCAATCTCGCCGGAGCGGATCTTTCCAATGCCGCGCTCGCCAACGCCAGCTTCGCGGGAGCGTGGCTCCCGGACGCCAACCTCACCGAGGTGGTGATGACGCGCGCCGATTTTCACAGCGCGCAACTCAGCAAGGCGCGGATCTTCGAAGCCACCGTCAACGACTCCAGCTTCGTGGAGGTCAAGGCGCCGCACGCCAGCTTTCATCAGAGCCGTTTCTACGACGCCGATTTCGACAGCGCCAACCTGGAAGAAGCGGTGTTTTACCATGCGCGGCTCCAGCACGTGAAGTTCACCGGAATTGCAGCGTCGTCGGCGAGCTTCGCCGGATCCAAGGTGGATCACTGCGATTTCGCGCGCGCGGTCCTGGGCCGCGTGAACTTCTCGCGCGCCGAACTGGTCCAGTGCGTCTTCCGCTACGCGGATATGCACGACTGCGATTTCCGGGAGGCGCGCCTGCGCGGCGGCGATTTTGGACGAGCCGTGCTCGCCGGCTCGCGCTTCGGCCAGGCTCAGCTCATGATGGCCGATTTCCGCGGCGCGGATCTGACCCGCGCCCGCGAGCTCACTTCCGATCAGCTCTCCCAATCCCTCACCGACGACCGTACCATCCTGCCCAACGGCTCGCGCGGCCCCTATATGCGCCGTTCCGGAGCCGAGAAACCGCGTTGACGACGAGCCAGTAACGCGACGCCGCGCCGTCCAGCCTTCAGGCTTCGGCTCTTGCTGGCATCCCGCCCCGGCTATTTCAGCTCCGCCTCCGACGCGTTGCCGTAGTACAGTCCGTTGAACAACAGCTTGAAAGTCGCGTGCGGCTGGCTGCGGAATGCCGCCTCCGGTCCGATCAGCGTCACCTTCCCTTCGCCGACCGTGGCCGTCGCCGCGGCCGTTCCGCCGTCCAGATATTGCTGGCCCCACGCCCATCCGCTGTCGAGCGTGGATGGACTCGAAAACCACGCGACCGCCGATGTCTTCTTCTGCGCCGCGTCCGGATCCATACGGAACACCGGCGAATTGTCGAAGAACATGTCCACTTGGTCCGGCATCCCGTACGCCAGCGGATTCTTGTTATCGATGTTGGTCCGCAGCAGCGATCCGGGAATGTAGAACTTCTCGCGCGCGAGCGGCCGTTCGCGCCCGTCGGCTCCCATTTCGGTCAGATAATTCTTCACCGGAACTCCCAAGAGTCCCGCCATCTCCGCCGAACTGCCGATGGTCACGATCGACCCGCCCGCTTCCACGAATTTCTTCAACTGAGGAATGGTTTTTTCTTCCGTGATGCGGCCCATCCAGGCGCGATATTCGGCCGGGATGGTTTCCGGATCCACCTGTCCTCCGAAGAATCCGCCGCCGCCTCCGCCCCCGCGTCCGCCGCCCGAGCCGGGAAGCCGGAACGCGCCGTCGACGAATACCAGCACGTCGAACTTCGATTTGAGGTCCCCCGCATCGAGCGTCGGCGGGTAGACCACCTGGAACGGGAATTCATACTGCTCGAACAGCCAGCGCGTCCAGCCGGAGGGAATCAATCCGCCGTAGTTGTCGTACAGACCGATGCGAATCGGCTTCAGCTTGAACGCCGCGCCCTCCGGCGTCTTCGCAACTGCGTAGGCCGGCACGCCAAGCTTCTTGGTCCCCTCCTCGATCACGCTTCGCGCGGCGCTCGACTCGGGAACCCAGATCGCGCCCGTGCCTAAATCGTGGCCGGCTTCGACGTCGTCGCGCTTCAGCCAGTAAACGTCCGCGCCGGCTTTGAGCAGCCGGTTGATCACCACGAACGAATTGTTGATCCGGTGGCTGATCAGCCAGCCCGCGGTTCCCGTTCCCGTGACCGATTCGGGCGGAGGCGGAAGCAATCCCTTGATCTTGGCGAACGGCCCGTCGAAACCATCCAGGATTCGATCGAATTTCACGCCCATCTGCATCGCCAGCGTCCAGCCGGTGATATCGTAGGGCGGCTTGGGAGGGCCGCCGGGATAGGCGAAATCGTTGGGGTGGTCCTGCGGCTCGAACATGTCCATCACGTGCGGCCGGAACGCCTGCGCGGTCTTCACCACGTACGACCCCGGCGGATAATTTTTCCCGTTGACTGCAAACGCAGACGTAGCGCGCATCACGTCGATTCCGGTCTTGATCAGCGCATTCACGAACTCCGTCGCCGTGGCGAAATCCGCCTGATCGGAGGGAATCACGAAACCGCGCGGATCGCGCATCTTGGGATCGTGCAGAACGGTATTGTAGAGCTCGCTCGGAACCGTGCGCGCGCCCTGCCCGCCCTGCGTCAAGCCCGGAGGAAGTGCGCTGTCCCCGCCGGCCCCTCCGCCTCCGCGCCCGCCCCGTCCACGGCCGCTCTGCGGCATCTTCGCCGCCGCCGCTTCCAGCGCATCGATGCGCTTCGGCGTGATGGTCCAGGTGTCCTCGCTGCCCTTTTTGATCGAGTTGCGGCCCATCTGGTAAATGTTGTACAGCCACGTCTCGCGATACTTCGACGCTAGATCGAGAATCGCGCGATTGTTGCTCATTTCGTACTCGATCGACTGGCGATAGTGCCATTTCTCGGTCCCGGTCGTCGGCGCGATCGGCAGCGGCCAGTCGCCCTGCGGAAGCTGCTTTTCCGGCACCAGCGCAATGTCTACCGGCGTCGGGCTGCCGATGATTTCCGTCAAAATCCCGATCATGTTGTGGAAATAGGTGACCGTCCGCAGTCCGCCGTTCCACCACGTCGAATAATTCGCGCCCGTGCGCATCGCCGATCCGCCCTTGCCTTCCTCGACCAGCCGCGTGTGCATCGCCGTGCCGACCATTTCGATTCCCAGCGGCACCAGCGGATCGAAATTGAAATTGAACGGATCGCGGAACGGCGGCATGAAGATCACCGCGCCCGCCGGACCGGTCTGATGATGGTTGTACACGATCTGCGGATACCACTCCTGAAACAGGACCTTGTTCATGTTGGTGGTTTCCTTCATCGCCGACATGTAGAAGTCGCGATTATCGTCGTGCCCGATATATTTCGCGTACAGCCGCGGCAGCCCGTTCATGCTGCGCTTGAGCGGATCCTTTTCGCGCATGTACCAGTTGGCCACCAGCTCCTGCCCGTCCGGATTCGCCTGCACGTACAGCCCGATATCGTCGTCGAGCAGCCGCATCGTCTCCGGATCCGTGCGGCTGGCCATTTCATAAACCATCTCCATCAACTGCTGCGACCCGACCGTTTCGCTCGCATGCAACCCGCCGTCGATCCACACCACTGCCTTGCCTTCATGCGCCAGCGTTTTCGCCTGCTCGTCGGTCAATCCTTCGGCGCGCGCCAGGCGCTCGGAAATCTCGCGATAGTGCTCCAGCCGCTTCAGATTCGCCGGCGAAGTGATGATCATCATGTATTGCCGGCGCCCTTCTTCGGTCGGCCCCATGTCCACCAGCTTGCAGCGATCGCATTCGCCCGCGATCTTGTGCCAGTAGGCGTCGAGCTGCGAATAGCTCGCCATCATGTAGTCGTCGCCGATGTTGAATCCCAGGAAATCCTTGGGAGCGGTGATTTTGGGCTGCGCGAAAACGATTGCCGCCAGCGGGACCAGGAGCAGGAATCTCTTCATGAGGTAGAGTGTATCGTAACCGCTGAGCGGCCGGGCACGCGGCCGTAATTCACAAAAATTTCGAACTCTATTTCCCGAATTCTCAACGATATCCGCATCTACTCCCTACTGCCAACTCCCCACTACCCCTTACAACATAGTCAAGGAGTCCACGTGCTCTTCCAATGGAGGACGGGATCGGCCAGATAGGGGCTTACTAGTATGCCGCCGAGCGGGCCTGCGTGCATTGGATGTCCGGCAGTACATGACTGTTGCCAAGCCGTTGCGGCGCAAATCAAGCGGCCGGTCGCGTCGACGACCGATATCAAATTCGGCTAAAGGA
>JASHWA010000526.1 GCA_030044325.1 Bryobacteraceae bacterium | reverse complement strand
TTGATGATATCGATGCGGAACAGCGCGGTGTCGGGATTTTCGCCAGGATCGCCGCCGGAGCATCCGGCGAGCTCTTCGCCTTGGCGGACCTGGCCGGTGCCGGAAATATAGACGTAGACGTTATCGTGATCCTTGGGATCGATCACCAGCGTGTGGGTGTGCGATCCGCGGCAGCTTTGCACGGCGGCGACCTGTTTGGGATTGGCCATGTCGGTGATGTCGAAGATGCGCACGCCGCGGAAACGGTCGGGACTGGCGGGCGGGGGTGGGCGCGGTCCGCGTCCGCGACCTTCCTCGGGGGTGGGCGGCGGAGGCGGCGTGTAGCCGGCGGGAAGGGGAATGCCCTGGGTGCCGCAGTCGATGCGGCCGTTCATGGCTTCGGCGGACATGAACAGGAGGTGACCGTAGACGGAGACATCGCCCTGGCCGCCGGGACAGAGGAGCGAAGTTTTGAGCACGGTTTTCGCGGGATTATCGATGTCGTAAAAATTGATCCCGTTGTAATTGCCGACGAACAGGTGATTCGCGCTGAAGGCGAGATCGGAGTTGGCCGAGCCGTACTGGATCATGCGCGGCCCGCGTCCCTCGCGTCCGGCAGCGGCGTCGGGGGATTGCGGCGGAGGGAAGGGTTCCGTCACGCCGGGCGAATTGGGAGCGAAGCCGGGCGGTTTGGGAAGAGAGACCAGGCGATCGAGCCCGGAGGCGGCTTCGCCGGCATCGTACAAGCCGGGCTTCAATCCAACGCGCGGATCGCTGTTTGAGGCGCGCGGATTCACGGGAGCGGGATTCCCTCCGGCTTGTGCGGCGCACATCGCCGGAATCGCCACGGCAAGGGCGAGCGCTGCGAGGATTCCTCGGATCATTTCTTCTCCTTTAACATTCCCTGCATGATTCTGATTTCCGCGGCCTGCGTGTTGTCGACGTCGGTGGCGAAGTCGAAAAGCTGCGCGTCCTGGCCCGCGCTGGGCGTATTGAAAAGATCCTGAACCATGGTCAAGGCGCCGCCGTGATGCTGGATCATTCCGGTCAGGAAAAGATAATCGAACTTCGCCCCCTTCGCCGCGGCGAGCGCCTTCATCTGCGCCGGCGTGAGCATTCCGGGCATCATGGGCATGGAAGCCATGTCCATCATCGGGCCGTTCATGTGGTCCATGTGCGACATGTCGTGTTGCATCGGCACCGCTTTGCCGCGATCGGCGAGCCATTGGCGCATGAACTGCATCTCGTCGGTCTGGGAGATGGTGATGCGCGCGCCGAATTTGAGCAGGGCCTTGTTGTGCGTGCGCGCCTTCATCAGCGCGACCATTTCGACGGCCTGCGCGTGATGATGGATCATGCCCTGCATGAATTGGACGTCGGCGTCGGTGGGTTCGCGCGGGGTGACGCGAACGGCGGAGGGCGAGAGAACCTTGCTCGCCGCTCCCGGCGCGCCGGGCTGAACGATGGGAGCCGTCTGAGCTGACGCGAGAATGGACGCGCACAACGGAAGCGCGATGCGAAGAGCCATGGCACACTATAAATCGCTGGATTTTACGTTGTCAATCGGCACGATTCCGCTGAGGGACTGAAGAAACATTGCAGGAGTGACAGCCGGCCGGTTATGGCAGTTGTCAAGCGGCCGAAAAGACAGCCGGCAAGACCGGCTGTCCCACGGCGCCGCGCCGGTTCGTTTTCATTGGCGTCGTCGCGCCTGACGGGCGCATCAGAAACACTGGTGCATGCCGCGTCGGCACTCATGCCGATGCAAGGCGCCCCGTTAACGGATCAGGCCCACCCCGAGCGCCTACTGGCTGAGCGTGTAGTTCACGTCCACCGTGGTGATGACCTCGACCGGATTGCCGTTGAGCAGCGTCGGCTTGTAGACCCACTGCTTCACGGCCTCCATCGCCGACTGGACCAGCATCGGCTCACCGCTAACCACCTCGATGTTCTCTACGGCCCCTTCTTTGCTGATGGTTACCGCCAGCCGCACCACCCCCTGAATCCGCGCCTCTTTCGCGTCCGGAGGGTACACCGGCGCGACCTTGGTGACCAGGTTCGCCTGTTGGACATTCCCTCCCACGCGAATACGCTGCGGTGGGGTCGCGGAAGCAGCCCGTGTGTAAGGTGAGAGCATCAGGGTGACCCTTACCTGATTGTTGGAATCGATCTCCACCCTCTGGCGGAAATGCTCGTCGATTTTCTGCGCCGCCGCGAGAATCTGCCGTAGGCTGTCCTCGGTCACCATGTCCTCGACGTGCACCGGCAGCGCGTCGAGCACCTTCTGAAACAGTTCGGGTGGCGTGCCTTCGATATTGATCGATCTGAGCCTGGCTGGGAAGCGGGACGACGGCTGCGCTTGCGGAGCCCCGGGAGCAGTGCCGATGTTTGCAGAAGCTGCGGAGGTCGTCGACGCCGGGCCAAACTGGATGGTCGCGCGCACGGTCTGCGGCGGTGCGGGATTGTTTGCGTAATGCCACTGCAACACGCTTTCGAGAGCCGCGCGGCGCAGCTCATCCGGACCGCTCACCACGCGCGCGTCGCTCACTTCGCCGTTGGAATCGAGCGTCGACTCCACCAGCACTGTTCCGGTTGCGGTGACGCCACTCGGGCGGATGACCGGCGCGCGATGCAGCAGCGGCGCGCCGGCATCGACCGTGACTCCAGGACTGTCGGGAACATCGATCACTGTCTGCGCGGAGCTGTGCAGCGGGAAAAACCAGACCGCCAGGCGCACGGCGACCAGCGCGGCCGTGGCGACGGTGGTGAAACTGGTTACGATGCGGGCTTTCGACATGCGTCTCTCCTTCAAAATCGCGGCCACTCGCACAGCGAGATGGCGCTTGGTTAAAAACAGCGTTGCCGGCGCAAGATCCGGCTGGAATTTCTGCTCGGCGACAGCGACTAAAGCATCGAGATAGCGTTCCCGGTCGCGCGTCAGCCGAATCACTTCGTCATCCACCACCTGCTCGCGCGCGAGCTGGATTTTCGCGATCGCGAACCACATGGCGGGATGGAACCAGAACGTCGCACGCAGAAATTCTTCCAAGACGACCAACAGCCAGTCGTGACGCTGGACGTGAACCAGCTCGTGGCAGGCGATGGCCTCCTGAATTTCCGCAGCCATCGATGAGAATCGCGCCGGCAGAAGAATGTTCGGGCGATAAAAACCGAAAGTGACCGGCCCCGAAAGTGTTTCCGAAATATACCAGCGGGCGCTTTCAGAGGGCACCGGCGGATTTTCAAGCGGCCGGGCGTGGAGGCGAAGCCGGCGCAGCCGCGCCAGGCCGATGCCGAGCCAGACCATCCGCAGGACCGCTCCCGCGCCAGCGATCCATAAAAGATATTCGACATGCCATTCCAAATGGAATCCCGCCCGCGCGCTGCCGGCGATCGTCACCGCGCCGCTTGAGATCGCGACGCCGTCCGAACTCGCGTGTGGCGCCGGCCAAGGCTGAATCGCGGGCAGCAACAGCGCGAGCGCCAGCACTCCCTGCCAGAAAATCAGCCGCGCGCGCGGGGCGCTTTTGAGCGCGAATCCCGCCGCCGCCGCGATCGACACCAGCACCGCGATCTGCGCCATCCATGAAGCGAAGTTGTAGATGTTCATGGTCCCTTCCTCGCCGACTTGATCGACTTGCGGATCTCGTCGAGATCCTTTTCGGTTAGACACCGGTCCTCCACCAGATGGACCAAAAGCGGCTCAGCCGACCCGTTGAACACGCGGTTGACGAACTCGCGCACCATCGACCGGATCACCTGCTTCTGCGGCTGCGCTGGCTGGTAAACGTACGCTTTTTCGCCCTGCTGCTTCTTGAGATACCCCTTCTGCTCGAGGATGTTCATCATGGTCATCACCGTGGTGTAGGCGATGCGCCTCCGTTCGAGCAGCGTTTCATATACCTGCCGCACCGTGGCCGTTTCCAGTTTCCAGATGACCTTCATGATTTCGAGCTCCTGCTCGGTGAGCGTGGGCTTCGCGGGTCGCATACTAAATAATTAGTACGAAACGCGCAGGATGTCAACAGGAAAGTTATGGCCGTTCATGAACTTCAATGAACATGAGCGAGATTCGCGTCTATTCACGTTCATTGACGGCCAAAATCCATTCTCTGACGCGCTCGGCGATGCGGCCATCTTCCGGGTACAAATCCGAGATCACCGCGACCGAATCGGCGCCCGCGATCAGCACGCCCGCGACGTTGGCCCGGGTGATTCCGCCGATCGCCACCAGCGGCCGCGACGTGATCGTGCGCAGCCTCGCCAGTTCCTGCAGGCCCAGCACGGGGTCGGGATTGTCCTTCGATGTCGTGCCGAAAACGGGGCCGACTGCCAGGTAATCCGCGGGTTCCTGCATCGCCCTGCGAAGCTGTGATTCATTGTGCGTCGAATATCCGATGAATGCGTGCGGCATCACGCGGCGGGCCTGAAAAGGAGTGAGATCTTCCTGACCCACATGCACTCCCGCGCCGAGCAGCGCGGCGATATCGGCGCGATCGTTGATGATGAACTGCGCGCCGGCCGTGCGGCAAAGCTCCGCGATGCTTTCGGCATCGGCAAAAACGTCGCGCGAGAAAAACTCCTTGTGGCGGAATTGCAGGATCTTCGCGCCCGCCTCGAGGATCCCGCGCGCCGTATCGACCATCGGAAGCCCGCGTCGCGCGAGCAGCGCGGTGTCGAGAATGGGATAAAAGCGCGGGAGCATCGAAGTTCATATGATAAACGCTATGAGCTACGAACAGATCCTTTATGACGCGCGCGAGCGCGTGGCGACGATCACGCTGAACCGGCCCGATAAATTGAACGCGTGGACGCGGCAGATGGAAGAAGAGGTGGGCACGGCGCTGCGCGCGGCCGCCTCGGATGACGGCGTTCGCGTGATTATTCTCACCGGCGCGGGCAAGGGATTTTGCGCCGGCGCGGACATCTCGCTGCTTCAGACCATCTCGCAGGAATCGGCGCCCAATGCCGGCCGTTTCCTGGTCGACAACGAAATCGCCGGCGACGCGCGTCCGGATTTCAGAAAGAAACATGCGTGGCTGATGTCGATTCCCAAGCCTGTCATCGCGGCGATCAATGGAGCCTCGGTCGGCCTGGGCTTCATTCTGCCGCTGTACTGCGATTTCCGGTTTGCCTCGGAAAGCGCGAAATTTTCGGTGATTTTTTCCAAACGCGGCCTGGTTGCCGAATACGGATTGGCGTGGATTTTGCCACGCCTGGTCGGCGTTCCCAGCGCGATCGAGCTCATGTTCACCTCGAAAATGGTGGATGCAAAAGAGGCCCTGCGCATCGGCTTGGTGAGCCGTGTGTATCCGGGGGAAAACTTCCTCCCCGCCGTGCAAGAGTTCGCGCGCGAGCTGGCGACCGCGGTTTCTCCGCGTTCGCTGCGCGTCATGAAGCGGCAGATTTACACCGGATTGATGCAGGGTCTGGGTGAGGCCTACGATCTGGCGGTGGAAGAAATGCGCGGCAGCTTCGGAACCGAGGATTTCCGCGAAGGCGTCGCGCATTTCGTCGAAAAGCGCGCGGCTGCGTTTACCGGGCGCTAGCGCGAAGGAACAATTCGGCGCCGTCGATGCGGAGATCCGGCAGCTCGAAGGCATCCACCTGGGTTAGTCCGCGCGAATCGTAGACGTGAAATTGCTTCAGCTCCGGCTCGACCACCCAGACGTTTTCGACGCCCCACGCGCGGTATTGTTCGAGCTTTTTGAGAAGTCGTTCGTGGCGATCGTCCGGCGATACGATCTCGACGGTAATGAATGGCGGCGAGGTGGGAAGCTTTTCTTTCGGAAATTCGTGATACACGCAAAGATCCGGGATGCGGATCACGTCTTTCGAAAGCCGCAGCCGCGCGGCGATGAGGCAACAACCTACCTCATGCAGACGGACCGTTAACAGGGTCGTCAGCAATGCATGCATGGTTGTCGGCATGGATCGCTCGATCAGTTCACCTTCCTCGAATTCAGGCTCGTACTCGTAGTGCGTGTTGAGATACTGCTCGACCGTGAGTAGCGTGGTACTCGCCATTGGATTTCAGTTTACGCGTTCGATGATCGTCCCGGTCGCCATTCCGAAGCCGATGCACATCGATTGCAGACCATAGCGTCCGCCGGTGCGCTCGAGAATATTCACCAGCTTGGTCATCAGAACCGCACCCGTTCCGCCGAGCGGATGGCCGTGCGCGATGGCGCCGCCTTGCATGTTCAAGCGCTCGATCGGCGGGTGGATTTCGCGCGCCCAGACGAGCGGAACGCTCGCGAAGGCTTCGTTGATTTCGAACGCGTCGATATCGTCAACCTTCAATCCGGCCATTTTGAGCGCCTTTTGCGTCGCCGGAATGGGGCCGGTAAGCATTAATTCCGGATCGCTGCCGACCACCGATCGCGCCACGATGCGCGCGCGCGGTTTCAGGCCGAGTTCGTTCACTTTGCGCTCGCTTGCGAGCAGCACTGCGCCGGCGCCATCCGAAATCTGGCTCGAATTGGCAGCGGTGACTACGCCATCGGGACGAAACACGGGTTTCAAGGCGCGCATTCTCGACAGGTCGGGATTGGGCCGCACGCCTTCATCGGCTTCGAGACCGTTCAGCGAAAAAATCTCAGTTCGCGTCCAGCCGTTGCGTTGCGCGGCGGCCGCGCGGCAATGGCTCTGGGCGGCGAACTCGTCCAATTCTTCACGTTTCACGCGCCATTTTTCGGCGATCATCTCGGCCGAGATCCCCTGATGCAGGAGCTGGCACGGAAAATCGGCGCGAAACTCATCGGTGATGGCGCCGTCGGAGCCCATGGGCACGCGGCTCATCGATTCGACGCCGCAGCCGATGGTCATCTCCATATCTCCCGCGGCGAAGGCTTGCGCGGCGATATGGATCGCCTGCTGGCCCGATCCGCAGAACCGGTTGAGCTGCAACGCGGGGACTTCCTGCGGAAAGCGGGCTTTCAGACCGGCAAGCCGGCCGATATTCGTCCCTTGTTCGCCATGGGCGGAGACGCAGCCGGTGACAATGTCTTCCACCTGTCCTTTGTCGACACCCGCTTTTTCAACCAGCGCGTTGAGTGTCCTGGCGAGCAGGTCCACCGGGTGAACGGAATGCAGCGCCCCGTCTTCTTTTCCGCGTCCGATGGGCGTTCGGACGGCGTCGATGATGTATACGTCTCGCATGACGACTTCCATTGTAGACTTGATTGACACTCTCCGTTTCGACCCTTATCATGAAATGTTGTTCACACTCACAAAGAGCATTATTGCTCGTCTTGAGTAATTTCTATGATCAAAGTCGAAGGGCTGACCAAGCGATACGCCCGTAAGGTCGCGGTCGACAATATTTCCTTTGAGGTCGAAAAAGGACAGATTGTCGGTTTCCTGGGTCCCAACGGAGCCGGGAAAACCACGACCATGCGGGTTCTCACCTGCTTCCTGCCGCCTACCTCGGGTTCCGCTCAAGTGGCTGGATTTGATGTTTTAGAGCACCCGATGGAGGTGAAAAAGCGCATCGGCTATTTGCCGGAAACCCCGCCGCTCTACCCGGAAATGGAGGTCCACGAATATCTCGAATTCGTGGGCCGCATCAAGGGAGTGCCGTCGGGCGACCTTGCCAGGCGTCTCGCGGAGGTTTCCGAGGCGTGCGCCGTCTCCGATGTCTCCAAGACGCTGATCGGCAAGCTTTCGAAAGGCTACCGGCAGCGCGTCGGCCTGGCGCAGGCGATCATCCACAATCCCGACGTGCTGATTCTCGATGAGCCCACCGCGGGTCTCGATCCGCACCAGATCATCGAGACGCGCGACCTTATTAAAGGCCTGGCCGAGCGCGGCAAGCACACCATTATTCTCTCGACGCACATCCTGCCCGAAGTGGAGCAGACCTGCGAGAGGGTCATCATCATCAACAAGGGCAAGCTGGTGGCCACCGATACGGTGGAAAATCTGACCAGCCGGCTGCGCGGCGCCGAAACGGTTGCGGTGGAAATTGTCGCCGGGGACGGCGCGCTCAATGCCGCGGCGGTGCAGGCGCGCCTGGAACAAGTGGCCGGCGTCAGCCGCGTGCTGCCCAAGGAGCAGGGCGAATCGAAGCTCCACTTTATGGTCGAAAGTCTGGAAGGCCGCCATATCCGGCCGGGCCTGGCGAAAGCCGTAGTGGATGCCGGATGGAATCTGAACGAGCTGCACGCCGTCGGATTGAGCCTGGAAGAGATCTTCCTGCAACTCACGTCGTCGCCCGAAGACGCGAAGCAGGAGGAGGCCATCGCGGCGACGGCCTCGGAACCGGCGGCGGCGGAAACGGTGGGAGAAAACAAATGAACACACTGACCATCGCGCGCAAGGAGCTCAACAGCTACTTCCGTTCACCCATCGCTTATGGCGTGATGGCGTTTTTCGCGCTGATCGCCGGATATTTTTTCTACGCGAGCGTGCTGTATTTCGTCCAGCGCGGCATTGAAAGCTCCATGATGGGGCAGTCCATGCCGATGGACATGAATGAATTCGTGATCCGGCCGTTTTTCTCGAACGTGGGCGTGATCGCGCTGTTTCTGATTCCGATGATCACCATGCGGCTGTTCGCCGAGGAAAAGCGCATGGGGACGATCGAGCTGCTGCTCACTTCGCCTTTGCGCGACACCGAAACCATCCTGGGCAAGTTTTTGGGCGCGATGGCGCTGTATACGGGAATGCTGATCATCAGCGCTCTCAGCCTCACGCTGCTGTTCGCCTACGGAAAGCCGGACTGGAAACCGATCGTGGTCGGCTATCTGGGCCTGCTGCTGCAAGGCGGCGCGCTGCTGGCGATCGGAACCTTCATTTCCAACTGCACCAAGAATCAGATCGTCGCGGGCGTGGCGGGATTCGCGGTGTGCCTGATGCTGTGGATTTTGAACTGGGTTTCCGAGTTCGACGCGTCCACGCCATACAAGGTCCTTTCTTATATCGCGGTGACCAGCCACTTCGATTCGTTTTCGAAAGGCGTGATCGATAGCCGCGACGTGATTTATTATTTGTCGGTGATTTTCATCGGTCTGTTTCTGACCGCGCGGTCCATGGAGTCGATCCGATGGAGAGCGTAAGGCGCGACCAACGCGTGACCTCACGGTCACACCTCGATTGGTGCCGGGATTTGAGGCGCGTCCGTCAGGGCGCGCGTTCCGCAGAGCATTCGGGAGGCCCTAAATTAAAATGAACAATCAATGGATCAAGGCCCGCCAGACCAAATTCTGGGCATACACAACCCTATATATCGCGATCGTGGTCGCTGTCGTGGGCGGCGTGAATTTTCTCGCCGACCGGTACAACAAGAGCCTCGACCTCACCAAGAATAAGCAGTTCACGCTTTCCGAGCAGACCGAAAAAATAGCGAAAAACCTGCAAAAGCCGGTCACCATCACCTACTGGGATCAGCCGACCAAGTTTCAGGGCGCGCACGATCTGCTTGATCGCTACAAGAATCTGTCGCCCAAGATCGACGTGGAGTACATGGACGCCGATAAGAAGCGCACGCAGGCTGTGGCCGCGGGCGTGAAGACCTACGGGACGATTTTCGTCAACGTGGGCAACAAGCAGGAGCAGGCGAACTCGCTGACCGAAGAAGACGTCACGGGCGCGATGATTCGCGCGCTCAAGGGCGGGCAGCACAGTGTGTGTTTCCTGGTGGGCGCGGGCGAGCATTCCCCCGACGACGCCGATCGCGACGGCTATTCGGCGATCAAGGACGCGCTTGAAAAGAACAACTATAAAACCCAGACCGTGCAGATGCTGCCGAAGCCGGAGATCCCCGCGGATTGCACCGTGGCGATCCTGGGCGGGCCCACGCGTGAAATGCTCCAGCCCGAAGTCGACGCGATCAAGAATTTCGTCGAAAACGGCGGGCGCGCGCTGATCATGGTCGATCCGCCGCTGAAGTTCGCCAAAGTAGAGGTCGCCGACAATCAGCCGTTGATGAACGTGCTTGCAAGCTGGGGCGTGACGCCGGATAAAGACCTGGTGCTCGATACCAGCGGCGTCGGCCAGCTTTTCGGGCTGGGCCCGGAGTTTCCGCTGGTCAGAGCGTACGAATCGCACGCCATCGTTCACGATTTGAAGGACGCGACGGGCTTCCCGATCGCGCGCTCTCTCGAAGTGAAAAACGGCGACAAGACGACAGTGGACAAGCTGTTTCAAACCACCGACGACAGCTTCGCGACAATGAATCTCACCTCGGCTGAAATCAAGCCGAGCAAGGACGATAAAAAAGGTCCGCTGACGCTGGGCGCGGCGGGAACGTACAAGACCGGCAAGGAGAACGGCGACGGGCGTTTCGTGGTGGTCGGCTCCTCGCGCTGGGTCACCAACGGATTCCTGCGGTTCAACGCCAATCGCGACCTGTTCCTCAACATGATCAACTGGCTCTCTTCGGACGAGGACCTGATCTCGATCCGGCCGAAAGAGCCCACCGACAACCGGCTGAACATGACCGCTCAGCAGATGCGCGTGGTCGAGTACTCCAGCGTGTTCATGATTCCGCTGCTGATCGTGGTGGCCGGCGTCGGCGTGTGGTGGAAACGGAGGTAGCCAAGTGAGTCCCGCACGCCTGCTGATCGCCGCGGTATTGCTGGGCGGCCTGGCGATCGGCGTATGGTTTTCGAACAAATCGGAAGCGGCCAAAGCCAAGGAACCGCCCAAGGACGCCGCTCCGAAAATTCTCGCGTTGACCGAGGCCGACATCACCGGGATCGAGCTTCAGAAAAAAGACGGCGACACGACGGTTCTCAAAAAGGACAACGGAAAATGGGCGATCACGGCGCCCAAGCCGCTGGGCGCCGATCAGTCTTCGGTGGATTCGCTCACCAGCGCGGTGACCAATCTTCAGGCCGACCGCATGGTGGACGATCATCCCAGCGATCTCGCCTCTTACGGCCTTCAGCCGCCGGTCGAAAAAGTCACCTTCACGATGAAGGACGGGAAAACGAAGGTGCTTTCGATCGGCGACGATACGCCCACCGGCAGCGACGTGTACGCGATGGCTTCGGGCGATCCGAAGCTGTACACCATGTCGAGCTTCAACAAGACCAGCCTCGACAAATCGACCAAAGATCTGCGCGACAAGCGCTTGATGACGTTCGATCAGGACAAAATCAGCCGCGTGGTGCTGACCGCGAAAAAGCAGACCATCGAATTCGGGCGCATCAATCAAAACGAGTGGCAGATTCTGAAACCCAAGCCGATGCGCGCCGACGGATGGCAGGTGGACGACCTGGTTCGCAAGCTTTCGGGCGCGAACATGGATCCGGCGGTTTCCGATGAAGACGCGAAAAAAGCGGCGGCGGCGTTCGCTTCCGGAGCTCCCGACGCGACCGCGCAGGTGACCGACGCAAGCGGGACGCAGACGCTGGAGGTTCGCAAGAACAAGGACGATTACTACGCCAAATCGAGCGTGGTCGAGGGGATTTTCAAAGTCCCCAAGGATCTCGGGGAGGGTCTCGATAAATCGCTCGACGATTTCCGCAACAAGAAGCTGTTCGATTTCGGATTCAGCGATCCCAACAAAATCGAAGTCACCGACGGCGGAAAGACCACGACTTACGAAAAAACCGGCGACAAATGGACGTCGGGCGGGAAGCCCATGGATTCGACCAGCGTGCAGGCGCTGCTCGACAAGCTGCGCGATCTAGCGGCAGCGAAGTTCGTCGATAGCGGCTTCACCACGCCGGCAATCGAGCTGACCGTGGTTTCAAACGACGGCAAGCGAACCGAAAAGGTCCAGATCGCGCAGGCGGGCGATCATTTCATCGCGCGCCGCGAGGGGGACACTACGCTTTACCAGGTGGACGCGCAGCCGGTGAAGGACCTGCGCGAAGCCGCGTCGGGCGTGAAGCCGGCGGCGCCGGAAACGGCGAAAAAATAGTGAACGGCCGAACCAACGCGCTCCATTCCTGTCGCGTCTCAAGGGCATCGAGGCGTATTTTTCATCCATTCCCGTGCCGACCGGCCTGCTGACCGACCTCTACCAGCTCACCATGGCGGCCGGTTATTTCGAGGCCGGGAAGGTGAAGGAGCGCGCCACGTTCGAGCTGTTTGTCCGCAAGCTTCCGGAGCATCGCAATTTCGTTCTGGCCGCGGGACTCGAGCAGGCCGTCGATTACCTGCTGAATTTGCGGTTCACGGCGGATGATATCGATTACTTGCGCGGGCTGCCGCAGTTCGCGCACACCAGCCCGCAGTTTTTCGAGATGCTTTTAAATCTCCGTTTTACGGGCGACCTGTTTGCGGTCCCGGAAGGCACACCGCTGTTTGCGGGCGAGCCGTTTTTGACGCTGCGCGCGCCCATCATCGAAGCGCAAATTCCGGAAACCTATCTGCTTTCGACCATCGGATTTCAATCCATGATCGCGACCAAAGCCGCGCGCAACGTGAAGGCGGCGATGGGACGCGGGGTGGTCGAATTCGGCACGCGGAGAGCGCATTCGCCGGAGGCGGGCGTGCTCGCCGCCCGCGCGGCGTACATCGGAGGGTGCGAGGGAACCAGCAACACGGAAACCGGGAAACGTTTCGGCGTTCCGGTGTTCGGAACCTGCGCGCACTCCTGGATCATGAGCTTCACGCACGAGCGCGAAGCGTTCGCGCAGCTTCAGAAGCTGCTGGGGGAAAGCACGGTTTATCTCATCGATACCTACGACACGATCGAGGGCGCGCGGCGCGCGGTCGAGCTCGGCCGTCCGGTGTGGGGCGTGCGCCTGGACAGCGGCAATCCGGTGGAGCTTGCGCCAGCGGTTCGAAAAATTCTCGACGACGGCGGTTTGCGCGACGCGAAAATCATGGTCACCGGCGATCTGAACGAATACAAGATTCACGAGCTGGTGGCCGCGCAGGCGCCCATCGATTCTTTCGGCGTGGGAACGGAGCTGGCGACGTCCGGCGATGCGCCGTCGCTGGGCGTCGTATATAAACTGGTCGAGCTGGAGCGCGGCGCCGAACGGCGATATACGCTCAAATTAAGCGAGGACAAAGCCACGCTGCCGGGAACCAAGCAGATTTTCCGCTACGCCGATCACGACTTGCTCGCGCGATCCAAGGAGTGTCCCTCCTGTCCGCCGGGGTCGGCGCCGTCGGAGGCGCTGCTCCGGCCGGTGATCCTCAGCGGCGAGCTGATCGAGCCGCTGCCCACGGCCACCGAAGCGCGCGCGCACGCGGCGGAATCCCTGGCGCGGCTGCCTGCGCCGTGCCACAGCCTGTTCGCGGTGGATCATTGCTGGCGGGTGGAAATCAGCGCGGAGCTCGAACATCTGGCCGAGCGGGTGCGCGGCGGAGTGGCGCAATGACCACCGTTTTTTTCGATATCGACACGCAGCTCGATTTCATGTTTCCCGCGGGCGCGCTGTATGTTCCGGGCGCGGAAAAAATTCTGGCGAATATCGCGGCGTTGAATCGGCGGGCGCCGGTAGTGGTATCCACGATGGACGCGCACGCGGAAAACGACGCGGAATTTCTTGAGTGGCCGCATCATTGCGTCGCCGGATGCCTGGGCCAGCGCAAGGCGCAAGAGACGCTGCTTGAAAAACCGGTGGTGGTTCCCAACCGCGCGGGCGAAATTTCGATCGCGGGCGCGCGGCAGATCGTCGTCGAGAAGCAGACGCTCGATGGTTTCAGCAACTTTCATTTGCGCGGAATTCTGGATTCTTTGAACGCCGGCCGGTACGTAATTTACGGCGTGGTGACGGAAATCTGCGTGAAGCTGGCCGCTTTCGGATTGCTGAAAACCGGGCGCGAGGTGGAAGTGGTGACGGACGCGGTTCAAGGCTTGAACCCGGAAGCCGCGTCGCGTTTTTTTGCGGAATTTCAGGCCGCGGGCGGGCGATTGACGACGGTTTCTCAGGTTTGAGGACGCGGCCATGCGCCGGCAAGAGTGCCGGCGCGGCACGCATGAGTGCGTGCGCCGCGCGATGGGACGTTGATGTTTTATGCCAAGGTGGATCGTCATTTCCGGCGTTTTGCTCGCCGTCGGGGCCGGCGCAGTGGTATTTGCGGTTCGCGCGCATAAACCAAAACCTGCGCCGGTTGTTTCCGCGCCTCCGCCCGCGCCTGCGGAAGTGAGCCTCACCGGACTGGTGCAGGCGCGCACCATGGCGCCCGCCGGTGCGCCGATCGCCGGCGTCATCGACGCGTTTTTTCTCGACGCCAATCAGCCGGTGTACAAGGATCAATTGCTGGGCCGCATTCGCGATCCGCAGGCGGACGCGGCAGTCAGTCAGGCGCAGACGGCTCTCGACCAGGCGCAGCGGCAGGTCGCCACGCTGGGGGCCGAGCAGCTTCAGGCCAAGCTGGAAGTGTCGCGCGCCGAAGCCGATCAGAGCCGCGCGCGGGCGGACCTCGACCGGCTCGAAAAAAATTATCAGAAGCAGAAAGGCCTGTGGGATCTGGGCGCGACGCCGCGGCTGACCTTTGAAAAGTCCGAACAGGATTATCACGACGCGCAAAAAGCGGCGGAAAATTTGGATGCCGGCGCGAAAGCCGCGCACGAGCATGTGGATCGCGTGGCCGCCGATATCGAAGCGGCGAACAAAGCCGCGGCGGATGCGACGGCGGCGCTCGATAAGGCCAAATCCGCCGGGAACAGCGGCGAAATTCATTCGCCCGCCGATGGAATCGTCGCGGCGCGGCACGGGCAGCCGGGCGAGATGGTGGAACAGAACGCCAACGTTTTCGATATCGCGACGGATTTGACGCAATTGCAGGCGACCGTTCCGGCGGCGCCGCAGATGCGCGCGGGAGAGGCGGCGGCGATTCGCGTTCCCGAATTGAGCCCGGATGAAATCGCCGGTGTGGTGCGCGAAATTCGCGGCGACCTGGCCATTATCGATTTCACCAGCCCGGTGGCGGCCGTCAGGCTGGATCTGACCGCGCAGGTTAAAATCAAATTCTGATGCAATTTCTTCATGAGAGTTTGGTCGAGCTGATCACCGAGACCTCGACGAATCTTCCGCCGGATGTGCGCGCGGCGATGGGCGTGGCGATCGCGAGTGAGACTCCCGGAACGCAGGCGTCGCAGGCGCTGAGCGTAATCGCGGCGAACATCGACATGGCCGCGGACGAATCCGGCCCGATCTGCCAGGATACGGGCATGCCGACTTTTTTCGTGCACACGCCGGTGGGCGTCAACCAGATCGCGCTCAGGAAGGCGATCCGCGGCGCGGTCGCCGATGCCACCAAACGCGGGAAATTGCGGCCCAACTCCGTCGACTCGCTCAGCGGAAAAAATACCGGCGACAATCTTGGCGCCGAGACTCCGGTGATCCATTTCGAGCAGTGGGAAAACGATGAGATCGACGTGAAGCTGATTCTGAAAGGCGGCGGATGCGAGAACAAGAACATCCAGTATTCGCTGCCGTGCGAGCTCGATCATCTAGGCCGGGCGGATCGAACGCTGGCGGGCGTTCGCAAGTGCATTCTGCACGCGGTGTGGCAGGCGCAGGGCCAGGGATGCGCGCCGGGCGCGGTGGGGGTGTGCATCGGAAGCGATCGTGCGCACGGCTACGATCTCGCCAAGGAGCAGCTCTTGCGGACGCTCGACGATGTCAACCCGGTTCCGGAGCTGGCGACGCTTGAAGCGGGCATCATGGACGAAGCCAATCGCATCGGCGTGGGCGCGATGGGATTCGGCGGGAAGACTTCGTTGATCGGATGCAAGGTCACGGCGGCGAACCGGCTTCCGGCGAGCTATTTTGTTTCGGTCGCCTACGATTGCTGGGCGTTCCGGCGCCTGGGCGTGCAGCTGGACGCATCGACGGGCGCGATCACGAAATGGCTATACCGCGATCCGGATCGCGTCGTCGAAAAGATGGCGGTGAGCGAGGGATTTCCGCTGAGCGGACGCGAAGTAGCGCTGCGCGCGCCCCTTTCGGAAGGCGATGTTCGCGCCTTGAAAGTCGGCGACGTGGTGCTGATCAGCGGGGAAGTTTACACGGGCCGCGACGCGGTGCACGCGCATTTGATGAAGCACGCGCCTCCTGTCGATTTGCACGGCGCGGTTTTGTATCACTGCGGTCCGGTGATGCTCAAGAACGGCGATCAATGGAGCGTCAAAGCTGCGGGGCCGACGACCAGCAGCCGCGAGGAGCCGTATCAGGCCGACATCATTCGCAATTACGGGGTGCGCGCGGTGATCGGCAAGGGCGGGATGGGGAAGAAAACGCTGGCGGCGTTGAAAGACTGCGGCGCGGTATATTTGAACGCGATCGGCGGTGCGGCGCAATATTACGCGCGCTCGATCGAGCAGGTTTTGGGCGTGCACCTGATGGAATTCGGGATTCCGGAAGCGATGTGGCATCTGCGGGTGAAGGATTTTGTCGCCATTGTGACGATGGACGCGCACGGCAACAGTTTGCACGCGGAGATCGAAAAGGAAACCGGCGAGAGGCTGGCCGCATTACAGAACGCATAGCGTAAGGCGAACATCCAACGCGGCCGGCGAAGCTGAGCCGCCCGCCAGGAGGCGCGACCGTGCTGGAGCGTCGTGACGTTCGCTACACTGTGACTTGAATCGCAGAAAATTTCTCGCCTTGATGGCCGCGCCCGCGTTCGCTGAAAACGGCAAACCGGACGCGACGCTGACCGTCGCTCCCATGGAGCTCGAACTCGCCCCGGGCAAGGTCGTCAAGACCACGGCCTATAACGGGTCGGTCCCCGGACCGCTTTTGCGCTTTGCGGAGGGCAAGACCGTCACCATCGAAGTGCAAAATCAGACCAAGGAGCCGGAGATCGCGCACTGGCACGGCTTGTGGGTCCCCTCGAACGTCGATGGGGCGACGGAAGAGGGCACGCCGATGATTCCGCCGGGCGCGAGCGCTCGCTACACATTCACGGCGAGGCCCGCGGGCACGCGCTGGTATCACACGCACACCATGGCGCTGCGCAATCTGAATAAAGCCACCTACGCGGGACAGTTCGGATTCTTCTACATCGACCCGCAGAACGAGCCCGGCGACTACGATGCCGAAGTGTTTCTCGCGCTGCACGGCTGGGACGCCTACATGAGCACGGGAGGCGACGAAGAGGGCGGGCTGGAGGTCGCGTACAAATATTTTTCGATCAACAATCGCGCGCTGGGCCACGGCGAGCCGGTTCGTGTGAAACAAAACCAGCGCGTGATGTTCCGCATTCTCAACGCGAGCGCGACCCAGTATCATCGCATCGCGCTCACCGGGCATTCCCTCCTGGTGACCGCGCTCGACGGGTTTCGCGTTCCCTCGCCCAGGAAAGTGGACGCGATCGAAATGGGGCCGGCGGAGCGCGTGGACGCGATCGTGACCATGGACAATCCGGGCGTCTGGGTTTTCGGCGAGGTGGACAATCGCACGCGCGTCGAAGGACTGGGGATCGTGGTCGAATACGCGGATCGGAGCGGCGCGCCGCACTGGTCGCTGCCGGGCCCGTGGCGCTGGGATTACACCGCGTTCGGAACGGCGCAGGCCGGCTCGGCCGCGGTGGATCGAAAGATCCCGCTGCTTTTCAAACAGAAGTTCGCGGGCAGCCGCTGGGTGGATCATTGGACCGTCAACGGCAAGGAATTTCCGAAAGGCAAGCCGATCGTGGTCGAGAACGGCAAGCGCTACCGGCTGATTTTCGACAACGAAAGCGGCGAAGCGCACCCGGTGCATCTGCACCGCCACGGCTTCGAGCTCAAAAGCGTCGCGGGCGCCCCGACCAGCGGCATATTCAAGGATGTTGTAGTGGTGCCGCCGTGGAAAACGGTGGAGGCCGATCTGATCGCGAACAATCCCGGACGCACGCTGTTCCATTGCCATCAGCAGATGCACATGGATTACGGATTCATGGCGCTGATCGACTACGCGTAGGCTGTCTTCTCGCGAAGGCGCTCCATAACTATCGCGCCTATGGAGCGCGTTTCGATTTTGCCGCGCGTGCGCTCTCGCGCGTTACATGGCGATACGCCATGGTCACAATATCCTTGAGCGCATCCGGACGCACCTTCCGCAATCGCACCAGCACCGCCGGGTGATCTTTATAGTGATCGGTGATGTAATACACCGCGGGATCGCCGGCGAGTAGTTCCGCGCGCTGGTCGAAATCGACGCGCAAGACCAGCGAATCCGGTTCGGCCGATTTATGCGAGCTCATGCACACGAACATTTTTCCGCGCACCTTGAGCGCGGGCTTGCCGTAACTGGCGCTCTCTTCCACCTGAGGCAGCGCCAGCCCGATTTTTCGCACGTTGCCGAACCAATCCTTCGCAATCAAGTGACGCTCTCCGCGTCGATTATAGCAATCGGTCCGGCGCGCCAATCCGGCTGTTCCCGCGCCCGGCGAGGCATCCGCGCTGAAGTTCACAAAAAGGCGTCAATTCACTTGACGCACCGCCGTACGGGGACCTATGAGCGGGACCGCGGAAGACGGAAAAAGCGGACTGACATCCTTTTTTCGCGACGCTCTC
>JASHWA010000525.1 GCA_030044325.1 Bryobacteraceae bacterium | reverse complement strand
GGCATCGCGTGGTTCCGGCGGGCATGGAGGAAGCGGCGGACCTCGCCCAGCGCGTGCGCTTCGACGCCGTCTTCTGGGGCGTGCGCCCGTCCGTCGTACGGTCGAGCGAATATCAGGAGCGCATTCGCGCCCACGTTCCGCACTTCGTGGTGGTGAGCGACGTTTACGATCCGGAGCTGGCCGGGAACCTCGAATCGGGCGGAGGGGCCCTGCTGGCACGGCCGATTCAGGATGCCGATCTCGATCGCGTGCTGAAACAGATAGACTCGCGCGGAATGAGCGCAAGCGTCGCGCGGCCGATACGATAACGTCTTACATTCAGGCGTCGATATACTCGAGCGGCGCTTGCGGTCCAGAAAAAGGGGACAGACAGCCTTTTTTCGCCCCGGGCCACGTGGGCCACGGATAAGCGCTGAATGCCGCGAAGGGTCACGCCTCTACGCCAAATAACGCAATCCGGGTCTGCTCGCAGCGTTGTTGCGCGGCTTCGATGCGGACGCGGACTTCCTCGTCTTCAGATGCGTCCAGGGCTTTGGCGGCTATGATCAAGTCGCAAAAATCCTCAACGGCCTGGCGATATTGTGCGGCGAGTTCCTTTTTCATGCGCTCCAGACGGTGCAATCGCGCGGCCAGTTTTGGGGAATTTCGAGCAAATTGCCGAAATATCTTACCTTAGTCCGGAATATTGCGGGATTATTTCGCCAAGAGGGCGTGCAGGCCGTTCCACAGGATCTGGATTCCGATGCACAGCAGCAGGAACGCGGAAAGGCGCATGATCACGCTCATGGCGGTGGGGCCGAGCACTCTCGCCAGGCGGTCGGAGAATGCGTAGCACACGAAGATGCTCGCCGCGATGAGGGTCATTCCGATGATCGCCGCGATCCAGGGCGTGAAGTCGAACCAGGAGCGGTGCGCGGCGTTGGCGCCGAGGGTAATCGCGACGGAAATGGAACCCGGGCCGACGGTGAGCGGGAGGGTCAAGGGATAAAAGGCCTCGCGCGCGAGGTCCTGGTGATTGAACTGGCGATGCACCTCGGCGCGATCCTCATCGTCGCTTTGCTTGAGCATCGCCCATCCGCTGGAGACGACGACGAGTCCTCCGCCGATCTGCACGACCGGCAGCGAGATTCCGAAAAACGAAAGAATGTGGGTGCCGATCAGGTAAGAGCCGATCAGCAGAAACAGGCTGTTGAGGGCGATGGAGCGCGAGAGAGTCCAGCGGGCGTCGGGCGGGTAATTGCGAGTGATTGAAAAGAAGATGGGGCTTCCGCCCAGGGGATTGACGATGGGGAACAGGGTGCTGACGATCAGGAAGATATTCTTAGCGGTTTCGATCGCGAGATTCATTGCGCTAAATGAGAGTGTAGCGTGCGAGGCGGTCGGGCTGGCGTTCCTCAAGAAAGGGACAGACCGCTCTGTCCACTGACGGGCCGTTCACTGAGTTTGTTGCCGGTGCGGGTTGGGGACAGAGTGGTCAGTCCCCTTTTTTGAGCGCGGTCACTGGACGGAAACGAATTCGTTCGTGTAGGTGCGCGCGAGGTCGATTTTGGCGTTGCTCACGCGTGGGAGAGATGCGGCGAGCACTTTGCGAACGGTTTCCGCGCTTGCGGGGGTGATGCGGCCGTCGATCGAATACATGGGCTTGGCGAGACGAATCGCTTCGAGCTCGGCCGCGGTGTCGCCGGCGCGAAATTCGGCGGGGACCTGGGCGAGAATTTCTTCGGCGGAGTGGTCGCGAATCCAGACGAGAGACTGGAGCACGGCACGGGTCATGCGGCGCGCCTGGTCCGGATGATCGCGCAGCCAGTCGCCGCGGGCGAGCAGGCAGGAGGCGGGATAGTCGTCCACGCCAAAGATTTTCTTGAGACCGTCGGGGGTGCGGGCGTCGGCGAGGATCATGGCGCCGCGATTTCGCGCTTCAAGAGCCGTTATGGCGCTGCCGAACAGCATGGCTGCATCCACCTGGCCGTGTTCGATGGCGGCGACGCCGGTCGCGCCCATGCCGATGGAGGTGGTGCTGACATCTTCGGGGCGAAGGCCGGCGGCGATCAGCAGATGGTTCAAATAAAACTGCGAAGGCGAGCCGAGCGAGGAAACGCCGACGGATTTTCCGCGCAGGTCCGCGATGGTGCTCACGCGGGTCGAAACGAGCGCGAAATTGGGCGAGCGGAGCAGCGAGACGAAGCTGACGACGTTGCGGCCTTCGGCGGCCATCTGGATGGTCTGTTCGTAAACTCCGCCGCCGACATCGGCGCTGCCTCCGAGGACGGATTCGAGGACTTTGGATGCGCCGGCGATTTGCGAAATGTTGACGTCCAGACCTTGGGCGCGATAGAAGCCGAGCCATTGGGCGAGATAGCTCGGGTAGTTGTTGGTGGAGGGGGGTTGGAGGGCGAGGCGGATGGCAGGCGCGGGGGGTTTGGAGCAGGCGGTGAGGAAGAGGATGGAGAGAAGCGCGTGCTTCATGATTTCCATCGCAGCAGCCATTTTTCGAGGCGCGAGACGCCCCAGCCGACCAGAAGGACGACGGCGCTCAAGACGGCCATTCCGGCGAAGACACCGGTGGTGTCGAAGGTTCCCTCGGCTTGGGAGATGATGTAGCCGACGCCGCGCGCGGC
>JASHWA010000524.1 GCA_030044325.1 Bryobacteraceae bacterium | reverse complement strand
AGAACACCTTCAGCACTTCGTCGTCGTAATCGCGGTGCTTGGTGGGATTGTCCTCGGTGACGAAAATCGCGCCCGCCGAAATCGGCTTCCAGAAGGTGTGCGTCATCACCGCCAGATAATCGAAGGCCGTCTCGGGCGAAGTGGCGCGCGTCAGTTCCAGGTTGAAATTTTTGTTCGGCGTGAACTGCGAATCGAATAGCACGTTGACGCCCGCCACCTTGCCCACCGTCTCGTACAGAATCTTGATGGGCTGATTGTTGATCTTGAGCGGACCCACCGTGCGCAGCACCGGCTTCAACTCCGGCGGCGCGAGCATCGCATCCAGGCGCCGCTCGGTTTCCTGGCGCGCGCGCTGGATGGGGGTCAGGCTGCTGTGCTCGCCGGTCTTCTGCTCGCGCTCCATCATCTGCCCGGTGCGCTTGATCTCCTGAACCACGATCGCCGAGGAGGGATCGTCGATCAGCGCGCGCTGAAATTGCGCCATGGCATCGGTGAGCTTGCCCTGCTCGCGCAGCTTCTGCCCCGCCTGGATGTGTTTTTCGCCGGCCTCAAAGCGCGCGCGGCGCATGGCCGTCATGTACTCGACGTCGTTGGGTTTTTCATCGAGCGCCTTGAGATAGTTGTCGAGCGCGGTGTCCCAATCGCCCTTGGCTTCGGCCGCCTGGCCCGCCTTGAAATACTTGTCCGCTTTGTTTTTTGCAAGCAGCACGCCGGTAAACAGTCCGAGCGCCAGCAGGCACGCGACAAATACCCTTAAATTGTTCAGCCTCATTAACTTACAGCCCCAGAGCCGCACCACGTGGTAAACTGAGCGTGCGGTCCCTCAAAGCTACTGACGCCCTTGGGGTTCGAAGCGTGGAAGAGAAAATCAAAATCCTCAGCGATAACCGCGCGGCCGGCCACAACTATCATCTTTCCGACCGCCTCGAAGCCGGCCTGGTGCTGACCGGGACCGAAGTGAAGGCCGCCCGGGACGGCAAGGTGCAGTTGAAGGAGGCCTTCGCCGAAGTCGCCGGAAACGAAGCCTGGCTGGTGGACGCGCACATCAGCCCGTATTCGCACGGCAACATCATGAACCACCAGCCGACGCGGCGGCGAAAACTGCTGCTGCATCGCGCCGAGATCGACAAACTGCTGGGCAAAACGCGCGAAAAAGGGCTGACCCTGGTCCCCACGAAATTGTATTTGAAAAAAGGGCGGATCAAGCTGGAGATCGCGGTGGGAAAGGGCAAAAAAGTCCACGACAAGCGCGCATCGGCGCGGGAGCGCGAGATGGACGCCGAGGCTCGCGCGGGGATGCGCCGTCGCGCGAAGGATGTGGAACCCGCGTCCTAGCTCGCCCGCAGGGCCTGCGAGCCGCGGCAGTAATGGCGGTTAGGCTCTGCGTCACGCTGCGCGTCTGGCCTCATGGCGCGGCGCGAGACGCGATTTTCGCGGGCGGATTTTCGTCCAGCTTCGCGATCGCGGCTTTATAGCGGGCATCGCCGCGAATCAGGTCGAGCGCCGGATCCCAGCGCGCCGACTCGATATCGGGAACGTGGTCGCGGACCGCAATTTCCAGTTCGGCAAGCGCCTTTTCCCGGTTGTTCAGCTTGGCGTAGAGCAACGAAAGGCCGTAGGCGTTGGTGGCTTCATCGCCCTCGACGCGCAGCAGGCGATCGAGCAGGCGCGCGGCTTCCGCCGTGTGTCCGGTCGCCTGGAGAGGTGCGATCAGCTCGGATTCGAGCACGCTGTTGAGAGCCGCGGCGCGGCGCGCGAACTCGAGCGCCTGCTCATAGTGATGCTCGGCGAAAAGATCGCGCGCCATCAACTGAAACGCGGTTGCGTTTTGGGGGTCGGCCTTCTGCACTTCGCGAATCAGGTCTTGGGAGTCTTGGTAGCGGCGCCAGTAATAATACAGCTCGGCGCGGATGAGCGGCAGGGACATTTCGTAGGGGTTCAGCCGTTCGGATTCGCGGAGCAGGCGCTCGGCGGCGGGAAAATCGCCCTGAGCGAAGCGGTAGGTGCCCAGGCGTGCGTAGGCGCGATCGTAGCTGGGATTCAAATCGATGGCGCGCAGGTACTCGGATTCGCACTCTTTGGGGTGGTTTTCGAGGCCGTCGATCAGCCCCAGGGCGGCATGAGCTTCGGCGAGCGAGGGATCGAGCGCGAGCGCCTTGCGCGCCGCGGCTTCTCCCAGCGGGAGACCGGTTTTGGGCTCGATCTGGGAATTCGCGACCATCAGCGCGTAAGCGTCGGCGATGCCCATGTAAGCCAGCGCGTAATCCGGATCGATGGCCAGGGCCTGCTGGTACATTCGAATGGCTTCGCGGATCTTGTCCGCATCGCGCGTGGCCCACAGCGCGCGCGCCGCGAAATAGAGATCGTGCGCTTGGGGATTTTCAGGATGCGTCGAAGCGCGCGCGGGGAGGGTGCGGCCGAGCGCCCGGGCGACGTTTTCCTCGATGCGCCGCTCGATCTCCCCGGCCGGTTCATCGAAAGCGAAGCGATCCGCCCACAGAACCGACGAATCGGAAGCTTGAATCAGCGAGACGCGAATCGCCGAGCCGTCCATCTGCCCATCCACCAGCGCATCCACCTGAAGCCGGCGGCTGAGCGCGGGGTAATCGGAGCGGGCTTCCGCGCTTAACTGGCCGGCGGCGGGCGTGGCGTGGACGCGCAGGCCGCGGACCCTCGAAAAGTCGCGCACCAGGTCTTCGGCGAGGCCGAATCCGAGCGCGCCATGGGCGTGCGCGGGATCGCGATCGGCGAACGGGAGCACGGCGATCGCCGGAAGACGCTCTCCCCGGCCCGGCTCGCGGCGCCAGGCGAGCGTCAGCACGATCGCAGCGAGCACCGCCACCGCCGCGGCCAGCAGCGAGACCGGCCGGATGCGTTTTTGCTTCGGCGATGCCCCCGCGATAATGGCGAATTCGGGAGCATAGCCGCCCTTGGGAATCTCGACACGGATCCGATCGGCCTCGGAAACCGAGCTGTAATACTGACCCAGCTTTTCCCGCACGCGCCGCGCCTGGGTGCGCACCACCGAATCGGATTTCGAATCGTAGCCGGGCTCGCGGCCGAAAACCTCGACGCCGATGGTGGCTTCCTTGATTTCGGCGCCGCGGCCGGCGAGCGTCTCCTCGACTACATATCTTAAGAGCGCGGCCGAGCGCGGATAATCGGCGAAATCGCGCGTTTCGAGTATGCGTGCGAGTTGCGCGCGGATTTCCTTTGGGGCGATGGCGGTGGAGCGTAATTCCGAGCCGCGGCCGAGCATCCGCAACAGTCTAACACAGCAGTCCGGCAAGACATTGAAGAATACATAAAATCTGTATGTTAACCAGCGTGCGCACCCCTTTGATCGTTGCGCCGCGCGCCGTCGTGGCCGTGTGTATGGGCGATGACGGGTACGGAACCAGTCAGGT
>JASHWA010000523.1 GCA_030044325.1 Bryobacteraceae bacterium | reverse complement strand
TTCGAGATGCCATCCGCCGGCGTGCGCGCTGAACCATCCGAAATCGCGGCCGCGCCCGAAGTAACTCGCGCCGCCTTCGCCGGCGCCGCGATGCGGATAATCAT
The DNA here is from genome assembly GCA_030044325.1 of Bryobacteraceae bacterium. Classification (GTDB taxonomy): domain Bacteria; phylum Acidobacteriota; class Terriglobia; order Bryobacterales; family Bryobacteraceae; genus Palsa-187. Next base: position 6,331 of record JASHWA010000523.1, on the reverse strand, counting down.
AAGGCCACTTGTGCTCCTTGAAATCGGTTTCCGGATGCAACATCGGTCCGGCTTCGAGCAGGGTGACGTGCATGCCCAGGTCCGTCAGAACCTTGGTGACCGTCCCGCCGCCCGCGCCGGAGCCGATGATCACCACGTCGGCTACGGAGGCGCTAGGTTGAACTTGCATACGTCGATTATATTCTCCCGTTATCGCTGGCGGAGGAACAAGCGTGCGCTAAACCGTTCCCTATGGTCGCGGCTCGAGCTCGGCGCTCAAGCGCCGCGCGGATGGAAATCCGCGGTGCTTCGTAACTGAGGCGCGGCCGTCAGGCCGAGCGTTCCGGCGATAAAGAAATTCGTGCGACACGCCCTATCGTTCGGGAACGGCCAGTTTCTCCGTCCGATGCCGGCTATACGCGAAATACACTGCCAACCCGATCGCCAGCCACGCGAAGAATCGCAGCCACGTCAGCAGCGGCAATCCCATCATCAGCACCAGGCAGCACGCGATCGAAAGGATCGGCAAAAGCGGAACCATCGGCACGCGAAACGGGCGCGGACGGTCGGGCTGCGTTCTTCTGAGCACGATCACGCTCGCCGCGACAATAATGAACGCGAACAGCGTGCCGATATTGGTCAGCTCGGCGAACGTGTCGATATCCCACAGCCCCGACGGAATCCCCACCAGCAGCCCCGCGATCCACGTTCCCACGTACGGCGTGCGGAATTTCTTGTGTACCGCGCCGAACGCCCGCGGCAGCAGCCGGTCGCGCGACATCGCGAACCAGATGCGCGCCTGTCCGAATTGCCCCACCAGCAAAGACGAAATCATCCCCATCAGCGCGCCCGCGCTCACCACCAGGCGGATGCGGTTGTAGCCGATGTTCTTGAGCGCCACGGCCACCGCGGAATCCGGATCCAGCTTCTGCCAGTTCGCAATTCCCGTCAGCACCAGCGACACCGCTCCGTACAGCAGCGTGCAGATGATCAGCGTCGCGATGATGCCGAAGGGGAGGTCGCGCTGCGGATTCTTGCACTCCTCCGCCGCCGTCGAAACGGCGTCGAAACCGACGTAAGTGAAAAACACGATGCTCGCGCCGCTGATGATCCCGGCGAGGCCGTGCGGCGCGAACGGATGCCAGTTGCCCGGGTGAATCGCGCTCGCCGCGCCGAACACGAAGATCAGAATCGCGGCGATCTTGATGATCACCATCGTAGTGTTCGTCTCCGCGCTTTCCTTGACGCCGCGCACCAGAACCCACGTCACGGCCAAGGTGATCAACAGCGCGGGAATATTGTAAATTCCCGCCGGCGATCCCGGAGCAGGAAACAGAGGATACGCGATCGCCGCCGGCAGATGAAATCCGAATATGTTATCGCCCAGATCCTGCAAATACGCCGAAAATCCCACCGCGACCGACATGTTCGCGACCGCGTATTCGAGAATCAGATCCCACCCGATGATCCACGCGAAAATTTCGCCCAGAATCGCGTAGGCGTAGGTGTAGGTGCTGCCGGCGATCGGAATCATCGAAGCGAGCTCGGCAAAGCACAGCCCCGCGAACAGGCACGCCACCAGAACCGCCGCGAACGACAGCACAATCGCCGGGCCCGCGCCGGGCCTTCCTAACGCCGATGCCGCCGCGCGTCCGTGCATCACCAGGTCGAGCACGGTCGCCTGCAGCAGTCCCGGATCTTTCAGTTTTCCCGAAGCCGCCGTCCCGGTGACCGTGAAAATCCCCGATCCGATGACGATGCCCACACCCAGAAACGCCAGCGACCACGGTCCCAGCGTCTTCCTCAGCCGATGCGACGGCTCCTGGGAAGACGCAATCAGCTCGTCGATCGATTTCGTCTGCAGCAGCGGCATGGGATGGAATGAGCCGCAAATAAACGCGAATCAAGGCCAATCGAACGCGCGTTCCTTCGCGGCTATCGTCTACCGCTTCCGCTGGCCCTTGGCCATCTTCTTCACTTTGCGCTTCTGCGATCCGCGCGCGACATCCGCGGCTCGCGGCGCAACCGCGGGCGCTTCTTTGCGCGCAGCCCGCTTCAGCTTCTTGCGTTCGGCTCTGTCTTTAACGTGTTTTGTGTTCATTCGATCCCGACTCTAATCAATGTGGATTCCCGCGTATTTCGCCACCAATTTTTTCAGCCCGTAACCTGGAAAACTCACCGTCACCTTCGCGTCTTCGCCCGAACCCTCCAGCCGCAGCACCGTCCCGCGGCCGTACTTGGCGTGCTCGATGGTCGACCCCGGTCCTACTTTTTTCTTCTTCGCCGCAGCCGGTTTCGCCGCCGGAGCCGCCGGCTTGGGTCCGCCCGCCGGCTTGGACAATCCCTGCGGCGCCGGCATCCCGCGCTCGGCGAAAAACTGGCGAATGTTCTCCACCGAGTTGTAAGTCTTCCCAGTATAAAGGTTCCGCCTCGCCGCGTCGCGCACTTCATGGCGCTCCGCATACAAATCCACGCGGCCCTGGTCGCCACGCACGCGATCCACCAGCGCCATCGGAACTTCCTTCAAAAATCGCGACGGAATCGATTGCTCCGGCTGCCCTCCGCCATAACGCCTGCGGAATCGCGCCCAGCTCAAATACAATTTCGTCTCCGCGCGCGTCATGCCGACATAACACAACCGGCGCTCCTCTTCCATCGCCGCTTCCGACTCGAGCGAACGGCTGTGCGGAAACAAACCCTCTTCGAGGCCGGCAATAAACACCACCGGAAATTCCAGCCCCTTGGCGTTATGCATCGTCAGCAGCGAAATCTGCGCGCGCTCGTCGGCCGAATCGGCATCGGAAACCAGCGCTGCGTGATCCAGAAAATCACGAATCCCTTCGCCGCGTTCCGCGGCATCCACGGCGGCGTTCAAAAGCTCGTCCAGGTTCGCCAGGCGCGCTCGCGATTCTTCGGTCGCCTCCTCTTCGAGCATTTTCTTGTATCCGGTCTGGCTCAGAACCGCCGCGAGCGTATCGAACGCGGGCCGCTGTTCGATGTTCTCGCCGATTTCCTTCATCATCCGGTGAAACGCCGTGAGCGCCGCCTCCGCGCGCCCCGGAAACGCACGCTGCGCGAGCATCTCTTCGAGCGCCGTCCACAGCGGCATCCGGTGCTGCAATGCGTACTGCTCGATCTGCTCCACCGTCGTTCGCCCGATCCCGCGCGCCGGCGTGTTGATGATGCGCAGCAGGCTGATCGAATCGTTGGGGCTGACCAGAGCCTTCAAATACGCGAGCGCGTCCTTCACCTCCGCGCGCTGATAAAAACTGAACCCTCCGACCACGACATATTTTCGCCCGTACCTGCGCAGCGCCTCTTCAATCTGCCGCGACTGCGCATTGGTGCGATACAGCACCGCCACGCGCTCCTGCGGATTCCGCGCCAGACGGTTCTCAATCGTGTCGGCGATGTACAGCGCTTCGTTTTCCGAATCCGGCGCTTCGTACAGCGAAATTTTATCGCCCGCGCCCGATTCGGTCCACAGCGATTTTCCGATGCGCTCCGTATTGTGCGCCACCACGCCGTTGGCGGCTTCCAGAATATTTTTGGTCGAGCGGTAATTCTGCTCCAGCCGGATGATGGCCGCGCCCGGAAAATCGCGCTCGAAATCCAAAATATTTCGAATATTCGCCCCGCGCCATCCGTAGATCGATTGGTCCTCGTCGCCCACCACGCAGATGTTGCGCCGCTGCTCGGTCAACAGCCGCATCAACTCGTACTGGCTGCGATTGGTGTCCTGGTATTCGTCCACCATCACGAATTCGTAGCGCCGGTTCAGCCGCTCGCGCGTCGCCGCGTCGTGCGTCAGCAGCCGGACCCCTTCGAGCAGCAGATCGTCGAAATCGAGCGCATTCGATTCCCGCAGTTTCGCTTCGTATTTTTCATACACCACCGCCAGCCGCTCGACCACCGGATCCGTCGCCGCCCGCGCCACATCGTCGGGCGTCTGCTTGTGGCTCTTGGCATGGCTGATGCGCGACAATGCCCCGCGATACTGCATGAATTTTTCATCCAGCCCGAGCTGCTTGTAAACGCCCTTGATGATCGCAAGCTGATCGTCGTCGTCGTAGATGTTGAAGCGCGTCGTGAAACCCGGCCGCAGCGTCCCGAGCGGAGCCCCTTCGCGCCGCAGCAGCCGCACGCAAAAGGAGTGAAAGGTCGAAACCGTGGGCAAATCGCCTCCGATCCCGCTCGTCAGCGCCCGAACCCGGTCGCGCATCTCGCCCGCGGCCTTGTTGGTGAACGTAACCGCGAGAATCGCCCATCCGGGCACCCGGTGAGCGGCCATCAGGTGCGCGATCCGGTGCGTGATCACGCGGGTTTTCCCGCTGCCGGCCCCCGCCAGCAGCAAAAGCGGCCCCTCCACATGCTGAACCGCCTCCCGCTGGCGCGGATTGAGGCCTTGAAGGAAATCCATTGGAAATTATCATTTTAGCAATTCACGCGAGGAGCGCCAAACATCGCGAAACGAACCCACGGCGCCGCTAAATGCTTGTTTTTCTAGAAGGTTGCTGAAAAAGCGGACAGAACTCCTCTGTCCCGGACGCAAAACCCCTTTCCGGCCGATTCCTTCCTCACCCTCGGTTCCGTGTTGTAACCTGACAGTGAACCGGTGCGCCTTCCCTATTGGATAGATTGGATGTTGAGAGCGGCTGGCCGCTGCGCAGGTCAAGCGGGTGGCCATGCTGGTTGACTTCGAACTCATTGAACGGGCTCGGAGCGGCGATGATGGCGCGTTCAACCAGGTGGTGCAGGCCTACCGGAAGCGCATTCTGGGAACCATTGCCCGCCTGATCGGACGGCCGGAGGACGTCGAGGATGTGGGGCAGGAGGTTTTCCTAAGGCTCTATTATTCTCTCGACCAGTTGCGGACTTCCGAGGTTTTCGAGCCGTGGTTGTACCGGCTGACGGTGAACGCGGCGTACGATTACCTGAGGCGGCAGAGGCGCCGGCAGGAAAGCCGGATGTCGGATCTGAGCGAGCAGCAGGTGATGCTGGCCGATGCGGCCGCCGGAGGCAAGCGCAGCGAGGAGGAGCAGCGCCGCACCAGGATCCGGGAACGGGTCGAGGCTTTGTTGGGGAAGGTTAGCGAAGAAGACCGGATTTTGTTGATGCTGAAGGAAGTTGAGGGCCTTTCTTTGAAGGAACTCGAGAAAATTTATCGGGTCAATGAGAACGCCCTTAAGGTAAGATTGTTTCGAGCCCGGCAGCGCGTGCTGAAGGCTTTTGAAGCCGAAAGCGAATCCGAGGCCGGCAGTGCAGGTAGGACGAACGCAGGTGCAAAATGAACCGCATGCCTGAAAACGAACCCAACGCGAAATGGGACGCGGCACTGGACAAGATGTTCGCCGAATTTCGCGCGGCGACGCCCGATCCGGAGCCGGGCGCGGATTTCATGCCCGGGTTGTGGCGGCGCATTGAAGCGCGCCGCGCCAATAATCTGTGGATTTTCCGCAGGCTCGCGCAGGTCTGCGTGGGCGCGACGCTCGCCCTCACGCTGCTGATGGGCGCCGTCCTCATCCCGCGTCTCGAAAAGGCGCCGGCCTACACCACCAGCTACGTCGACGAGCTCGCGGCGGACCACCCCAACACCTACGTGGACGTTTTCACCGGTGATATTAAATGAAATTTTCGCGGGCCGCGATAGCGGTCTATGTCGGCCTGATCTTTGCGAGCGGCGTGGTCCTGGGGATGTTCACGCAGCGTCTGTATATCGCATCCCAGGACGCCACTAAGCCCGGCCCGCGGCCCAATCCGGAGGTGATCCGGAAACGAATCGAAGACATGTACACGGACCGGCTGCACCTCAGCGGCGACCAGGTGCAGAAGCTGAACGCCATCATGGACGAGACCAAGCAGAAGGTCGATGAAGTCCGGCGCGGCAACCGGGCCGCTTTTCAGAAGATTCACGAAGCGCAGGATGCCAAAATCCGCGACATGCTCACGCCGGATCAGCAGGTCGAGTTCGACAAGATCATGAAAGAGCGCGAAGAGCACCGCAGACAAGCCGGCCGCGGCATCACGGTCAACCACTAATTCCTGGTTCCCGAGTCCTGGCGCCAGAATATTTCCCCGATTTTCAACCGCATCCGTATTTGCTCCCCACTCCCAACTCCCCACTCCCTGTTACCAAATAATCAAGGAGTCCACGTGCTCTTCCAACGGAGGACGGGATCGGCCAGATAGGGGTTTTCTAGATAAATCGCCGAGCGGGCCTGCGTGCGTTGGATGTCCGGCAGTACATGACTGTTGCCAAGCCGTTGCGGCGCAAATCAAGCGGCCGGTCGCGTCGACGACCGATATCAAATTCGGCTAAAGGATCCGGATCCAATAAATTTTCGAGCCGCGC